>CAMLPZ010000041.1 GCA_946482045.1 uncultured Asticcacaulis sp. | reverse complement strand
TCATCTCCCGGCGGCGGACCATCGATGCGCCGCGCCCAGCGGCCGCCCAAGGGGTGCGGGGTGAACTTCACCCAGACTGAATCCGCCGGGACCTTCAGTTCGGCGGCGAGGCGCGCTGCCAGCATGGCCTCGATGGCGCGGATACGGCGGTGTGCTGGCGAGGTGTCGACATAGGCCGGCGCGATGGTGGTCGTTTCGGCCTTGAGGCGCTTGCCGTTGTTCAGCTTGACTTCGCCGCTGCGCAGCGCCGTGGCGACTTCGCGGATCGAGTAACCGGGCGGGGGCGGATCGGGTGCCTTGAGCACGATCAGGGTGTTGATGCCAAGCGCCAGAACCAGCACGGCCAGGCTCAGACCCAGCACCTGCCAGAAGATGGGCAGGGAGACCAATTGACCGGGTTTGGGGGGGGAGGGCTTTTGCGACGACATCTATTCGCCCTCAAAGGAGCAAAAAGACAAGCTGCTTGCCTCGAATAGCCCCCCTTCCATCATTTGCTCTGTAAATGCCCATGGCTGGCGAAAGTCGTGCTTTCGCTGGCGCCAAACCCCCGTAAACGGGGAAGGAAGGACGCATATATCTTTTCCTTCCCCGTTTACGGGGAAGGTGGCAACCGGCGCGTCAGCGGCCGGGCGACGGAAGGGGGAAACGCCGCTCACACGCACTCTGAAGCTAAATCCTCATCTCAGCGGTTTGAACATATAACCAATACCGCGGATGGTGCGGATGATCTCTTCATTGTGGTCGTCGCCCAGCTTGCGGCGCAGGCGCGAGATCTGAACGTCGATCGCCCGGTCGAAACTGTCCGAGTTCGGCCCGTGCATCGCATCGAGGATCTGGTCGCGCGTCAGGGCCCGGCCCGGCCGTTCCAGGAACACCCGCAGCAGTTCGAACTCGGTATTGGACAGGGCGACCTGAACGCCGTCCGGACGGGTCAAGGTGCGTTTGATATTGTCAAGCTGCCAACCGAAGAACTGCGTCACCGGCGACTTGGCGCCGAATTGCGGGCGTTCTTCGCGACGGCGGAGCACCGCACGGATGCGCGCCAGCAGTTCGCGGGGATGGAAGGGCTTAGCCATATAGTCGTCAGCGCCGAGCTCAAGGCCGACAATGCGGTCGATCTCCTCGCCGCGCGCGCTCAGCATGATCACCGGCGGCCCGCCCTTTTCGGTCAGACGCTTGCAGATCGACAAACCGTCTTCGCCCGGCATCATATAGTCGAGCACGATCAGCTCAATGTCGCCGCGCGCCAGGACCTTTTCCATGTCGCGTCCGCCCGACGCCGTATGGATCTCAAAACCGTTATTGCCGAGGAAGGCGCCAGTCAGGTCGCGGATGTCCTTGTCATCATCGACGATGAGAATGCGAGGCGAAGCGGCTGTGGCAGGCTGCATGGCGGCGAAGGACATGGCGAAGACCTTGAAGAATTGAGATGAGCCTAAGCTCTCTGATCCTTTAGGCCTTCTGATTGCGGTGGGGCAATATAGCATCTTATTGCGGCCACAATTGGCATTTTTTTGACATCACCGGGCAATGTCGCTCATCTAATCTCACTGTGTCTGGGCTGATCCCCAGTGACTGACACAGGAGCCGCCATGTCGAAACTCAAATCTACCCATCTGATCGGCCTCACAGCCGCCGGGGCGCTGGGCCTGATCGCCGCCGTCGCCATTGCTGCCGACAGTCCGAGAATTGAAAAGCGTGACGTCATGATTCGCGTTGCGCCGCCAGCCTTCGCCGATATCGATACAAACAAGGACGGCGCCATCTCCCAGGCCGAATTCGATACCTTCCATGCCGCGCACGAGCTGCCTTTGGCCGAAGACGACCTGCCGCCACCGCCACCGGGTGGAAAGCGGATGCGGATGATGATCATGGGCGGCGAGGGGCTGGATGCCGACAAGGACGGCAAGGTCAGCTTCGCTGAATTTTCCGGCCCGATGAAGGCCCATTTCGACGAACTGGACGCCAACAAGGACGGTGTGCTCGATGATAGTGAGCAGCCGAAAGGCCGCATGTTCGAGCGCCGCTTGCGGAGATAAAGTGATATGCCAAAAAGTGTTCAGCGGTTTCTGGCCAAATATCGCGATGAAATAAGAACCTAGTGTCCGGGTATGGGCTCCTCCCCCCTCCCGGAGCCTTACCTTGCGTGTTCGGGGTTGAGAGTCCCCGGTCACGCCAGACTGACCGGAGCGTCCCCCACGCTCCGGTCATTTTTCCCCGGTCTTTTTTTGTGATAAGCGCGACGGATCGTCCCGCGGGATGCGTTTGACGATCGAAGCGGCCCGAGTCGATCACGCAAATGCGACTGGCGTAGTTAACGGGAAGCAAATAATACATAAGAGCTTCTGATGTGATCTGGTATTTCCCGGCACCAGAATCTGCAGAAGAAAGTCGTGGCGACCGCCGTTGCCACGACTTTTTCTTTTTAGAGCGATGTGCCGGAGGTGGATGGCATCTTCACAGCGACAGCGCAACAGAAATGGCCGTCATTGGAATGACGGCCATTGCAGGTCCGAAGAATTCGCCCGGCTAAGCGGGTAAAGACGCGATTACAGCGCGGCTTTGGCGGCGGCAACCACGGCATCGGCCGTGATGCCGAATTCCTTGTACAGGCGGTCCGCCGGGGCCGAAGCGCCGAAGCCCTTCATGCCGATAAAGGTGCCGTTTTCGCCGATGAACTTCTCCCAGCCCATGGGGCCGGCGGCTTCGATGGCGATGCGGACCTTGGCCTTGCCAATGACTGACGCCTTATAGGCCTTGGTCTGCAGGTCGAACAGGTTCCACGACGGCGTCGAGACGACGCGGGTCGGAATGCCGTCGGCTTCCAGCTGCTTCTGGGCGGCGACAGCCAGCGACACTTCGGTACCCGAGGCGAACAGGGTGACCTTGGCGTCGGCGGACGCCGGGCTCAGTTCGTAGGCGCCCTTTTCGACGAGGTCGCCACCTTGCGTGCGCACGGCCGGGACCTTTTGGCGGGACAGGACGATCATCGACGGACCGTCGGCCTTAAGCGCGGCCTTCCAGCTTTCGGCGGCTTCGACCATGTCGGCCGGACGGAACAGATTTAGGCCGGGCATGGCGCGGAACGACGCCAGTTGCTCGACCGGCTGGTGGGTCGGGCCGTCTTCGCCGACGCCGATCGAGTCGTGCGTCATGACGTGGACGACCTTGGCGCCCATAAGCGCGCCCAGACGGATGGCCGGACGGCCGTAATCCGAGAAGACGAAGAAGGTGCCGGCGTAGGGAATAACGCCGCCGTGCAGTGCCATGCCGTTCATCGCCGCGGCCATGCCGAACTCGCGCACGCCGTAGTGGACGTAGCGGCCGGTGTAATCGGTGGTGTCGAACGCGCCCATGCCCTTGACCAGCGTGTTGACCGAACCGGTCAGGTCGGCTGAGCCGCCGACGAGCGTCGATATCGCCGGCACCAGCGTGGCCAAAGCCTTGCCCGAGCAAGAGCGCGTCGCGTCGGCTACCGGTGTTGCGATAGAAGCCTGGATGTGGGCGTCCAGGGCTTCGAAAGCGTTGTCCGGCAGCTTGCCGCTCATGACGGCATTCAGTTCAGCATACTTCGGATTGGCCTTGGCGGCGTCTTCCCATGCCTTGCGCGCGCGGCCTGCCTTGCGCCCAGCCGACAGCCAGGCGTTTTTCACGTTATCCGGCAGGGTGAATGGCTCGTGCAGCCAGTCCATGTGTTCGCGCGCGGCCTTGATCTCGTCGTCGAACAGGTTGTACCCGTGGCCGTGCTTGTCGCCTTCCAGCTTGCCTGCGCCCTTGGACACCTTGGTGCGGCAGCCGATCATGACGGGACGGTCCTGCTTCGTCGCCCAGCGCATGACCGCGGCCAGCTTGGCGTGGTCGTGGCCGTCGACCGACTTGACGGCCCAGCCGGCTGCCTTGAAACGCGCCAGTTGATCACCGGTTTCGGCCAGCGTCGCCCAGCCATCGATCGTGACATTGTTGTCATCCCACAGGACGATCAGGTTCTTCAGCGCGAGACGGCCGGCCAGCGAAATCGCTTCATGGCTGACGCCTTCCATCAGGCAGCCGTCGCCGGCGATGACCCAGGTGCGGTGGTTGATCAGGTCGTCACCGAAGCGGGAATTAAGGTGGCGTTCGGCCATGGCCATGCCGACGGCGGTCGCCAGGCCCTGGCCCAGGGGGCCGGTGGTGCATTCGACGCCCGGCGTGTGGCCGTATTCCGGGTGGCCCGCCGTGGTCGAGCCCCACTGACGGAAATTCTTGATGTCTTCCATGCTGACCGACTTGAAGCCGGTCAGGTGCAGAAGCGAATACAGCAGCATCGAGCCGTGGCCCGCCGACAGGACGAACCGGTCGCGGTCGGCCCAGTCGGGCTTTTTCGGATCGTAGCGCAGGAACTTGGTCCACAGCACGGTCGCCACGTCCGACATGCCCATCGGCATGCCTTGGTGACCGGATTTGGCGCGGTGCACCGCTTCCATCGACAGGACCCGAATGGCGTCGGCCATCAGTGTGCCGGACGGTTTGGCCGAGGATTCAGAGGGGCTTGTAGACATGGGTGAGTCTCGATTAATCTCTTAAGGATTCGTTGATAGGTCGAGCCTTACCCGAAGCGTTCACGTAAGGGTAGGGGGTAACAGCCAATCATCGACAATATTGTCTGCTGAATGGAGCGTGGAATGGAAAATCCGCAATCGACAGGCCAGTTCGGCGGGTCGTTGAGCATGGCGGTGGATCGTCTCGACCGGGCGCTGGCGGCTCTGGAAGCGCGTGTGCAGGCGCTGAACAATGGTGAGCCCTTGCCGGAATACGCGCCGCCGCCCGCCCAGACCGGCGAAGACGTACAGCGTATCCTTCAGGAACTGGACAACGTCCGCGCCGAGAAGGACCAACTGGCTGCTGCTGCCAACGACGCCTTCGAAGCTTTGGGCGCCGCAGCCGCCAATATCCGCATTCTCCTTCGCGACGAGGCGGCGTAATGGCTGAGGTCACCGTCAAGGTCAACGGAAAGCCCTATACGATCGGCTGCGCCGATGGCCAGGAAGCCCGCGTCCAGGAGTTGGCGCGTGTCTTCGACGAACACGTCGGCATGGTGGTCTCCGATGTTGGATCGATCGGCGAAGTCCGCCTGTTCCTTATGGCGGCGCTTCTGATGATTGACGAAATGCAGGACTTGCGCAGCCAGGTGACCGACGCGGCCTCGGTCAACGCGCGCATCAATGCCGGCGTGCACGAGATGGAACGCAAGGCAGCCTTCGCGATATCCGACGCGGCAGCAAGGCTCGAACGCCTGCTGGGCGTGGCGTAATATCCGCAAAAATCATACCGATCTGGATGGCGCCAGTCTTAGAAAAGCTGATCGAAAAGTGAGTCGTTTCAGGCTCTCACCGGCAAAACCTGTCATTCAGGATTCGCAGTGAAAATGGTCGCGGAAGAATTCAAAAACCATTTTGAAATCATATGGTTTCAGAGTTTTCCTAATCCTGTGCCCGTCGCGCCAGTTTAATCGCCTTTTCCGGGCAGGATTGCACGCACAGTCCGCAGGCGCGGCAAGCGTCGGCATTGACGGCGTAGGCCTGTTTCCAGCCATGGATAAAGCCCTTGACCGTGGCGAGCATCCCAAGTCCCGAACGGTCCTCCGGTGGCACGACGCCCAGCTCAAAGACCTCATAAGGACAGATGACCACGCAGTCGGCCTTGCCTTCGCACGCGGCACGATCGATCACTGGGACGAAGACACCGGGTTCCTGCTTGCATGAATCGCCTTTGGCCATAGGTCTTTTCCCGGTTCGACGCCACCACACACGGTCTTTTAAGCCTTATCGGCTAAGGTGCGGGCAGAAATGGAGTCCTGTTGCCTGATGAACGCCCGCGCCGCCTATAGCAAGCCTGCAAACACCGCCAATGGCGAAATTCGCAACCTGGCCAATCTGGGTGAGACGGCGTCAACCAGCCGCGTGCTGAACCTGGCGCAGATTTCCATGACCAGTGCGCGCGACGAAGGCTACGCCTCGCAGCCCTTTTTCCGCAATTCGACGCTAAATCGCGCCATCCTGATCAAGCATACACTGCGCGCCAACGAGCGCGACCTGTTTGCCAAGCCACGCCGCACCGTGACCAAGGTCATCCTGCCGTTCGACGCTAATGATTTGCGCCTGGGCGGCCGGTCGATCTTCGTCAACCAGATCGGTTTCGACTCTTTCGCGCGATCCTACTTCAACGTCGATAATCCGAATGCCAGCCTGGACGTCCAGTTGCTGAGGCACCTCGACGATATACCTTCGCTCGATCCCTTCCTGGTCCGCGAGCATCTGGCGCGCTACGACTTCCGTCCGGCCGCCTGCTACCTGAAGATTTCGCCGCGCGATCTCGAAGAGATGGCGACCTTCACCAACGAGGAAATCCGGCGACTGGTCCTGGCGGCCTGCGGTGAAGGCATGGAGATTGCGGCGATCAAGCTCACCTCCAAGATCCTGGCCAACAACCTCGATGCCGACCTCGAACCGCTGCGCCAGACCTTCCGCATGAGTACAGAAGAGTTCGCCGAAGGCATGTTCTCGTGGCGCGGCTTTCTCTATTTCAAATGGCGCCAGACGGCGCTGCAGGCCGAGATCGGCCGCGTTGTGAAGGGGCTGGCGGAATATCGCGCGCTCGGGCCCGCCGACGAAGGCACCCGCGATTATCTGAAGTCGGCGCCCACGCGCCTGTCGAAGCAGATCATCACGGCCATTCTGAATACCCGCCGGACGCTTGACGTCTATGACAATGCCTATAAGGCTCTGATCGAGGGGCAAGACCCGGCACCCTTCCGCAAATTCCTGCTCGACGGGCCGTCGATGTTCTTCGGCCTCGGCGAATGCATGGGCGTACTGGGCCACATCGGCTCGTTCTGGTCGTACCGCATGGGCGGAAAGATGCGGCACCTGCGCCTGACGCCGCCGGAATATGCCGATATCCTGATCGATTTCGAGGACAGCCTGGTCAATGTCGAGGGCGTCGCCCTCGACGACTGGTGATCAACTGAAAACCAGCCAGCCGGCGAGCAGGCCGTAGAGCAGGCCGACGGCGGTCAGGGCGCGCGCATCCATGCGGCCACGGCGGAACAGCACCAGCATGACGACCATTGCCAGGCCGGTAACGAGGCCGGATACCAGCAGGGTCGTATCGAAGCGCCACGGCGTAAAGAACAGGCCCAGCGACGACGGAATGGTCGCCTGGATCATCATGGCGCCAGAGATGTTGGCGAGCGCCAGTTTCGCTTTGCCTTGACGGACCCAGATGATCGCGTTCATGGTTTCGGGCAGTTCGGTGGCTACCGGGCTGAGCAGCAGGGCCACGAGGTGCGGGGACAGGCCGGCGAGCTTGCCAATCGTTTCCAATTGACTGACGAAGATGTGCGAGGCGCCGGCGATGACCAGAAGCGCCACGCCGACCTGAAGTGCGGCCCATTTGAAGCCGGGCTTCGACGGCCGCAGCTTCAGCGGTTCCAGTTCTTCCTCTTCGGCCTGGCCATGTTCGCAGCGGATTTCGCGCCAGACGTAGAAGGCATAGGCTGACAGGAACAGCACGCCCAGCCACGGCTTCCAGGCGAAGGCGATCAGGCCCAGCGACACCTTGACGACGAATAAGGCGAGAAAAGCGATCTGGTCCTTAGCCAGCGCGCGGCCATCGGCGTCGATGATATAGCCCGATGCCTTGAGACGTTTGCGATTGAGCCACCAGACCAGGCCGACAATGCCGTAGGCGATGGTCGCCAGTACCAGCGGTCCGCCCATGGCGGCGCCGACGCCGATGTCCTTTTGCTCAGGCGTCTGGCCGAAGACGACAGCGGTAAAGGTGACTGCTGATTCGGGCAGGGCGGTCCCAAAGGCTGCCAGTACGCTGCCGACCGCTGTCGCGCCCAGTTTCATGTGCTGGCCGCACCATTCAATGCCGTTCACGAAATACTCGCACGCCAGGTAGATGGCGACGGCCGAGCCTAGGAAGAGGCAAAGTGTAAGAAGCATAATCATTCCAGGGCCGGGCAAGCGTACAACCAAATGGCACAGATATGCGGCTCGCCCGGCAAGGCTTTCACATACCTGACCAAAGGTCTTGCCTGCTGATACCTGCGCCATGGACCTGTGGGTCCAAGTGTGTTGACGCGGGCGGCGCATTCACGCGGATTGGTGCGTGAGGCGTCGGCTACTCCCCAATGACAGTTGGGTTTCTATGACGATGGGGAGGGCCGGAGTCAAGGCATGCGTCAACGATATTGTCCCATTCCCTCTTGAGTTCAGTTAGGCGCCGTCCTATGTTCAATCCCGGCGGGTCTTGCTGCGGTTCACGTCAGCGATCACCTAATCCTTCTGACCTTAATCTCTTAGAACGGGGACTGTCCCTGACTGAGACCGTGGTCTCTATCACATGGTTCCCACCTGACTAGTCAGGTCTGAGTGGATTTAAACGCATCGCAACGGTTCTTTTGTGGCGCCGCCACCCTTTCTTTTCAAGCATCGGCTTCAAGAGCGGGGTCTGTTACCTTTCACTCTTCGCGCGTCAGATGACTTGCGCAAATTGCTTTGCCAAGTAAAAAGCAGCGATGCACGATCCTAAACCCCTCTTGCGTAACGAGATGAAGCGGCGCCGCGCCGCAATGGCCTCCGCCCAGCCTCTGGCCGGCGACATGTTGGCCGAAACCGTCTCCGCAGCCTTCGATGCCGGCGAATGGCCCGATGTGCGCGCCGTCGTCGCCGGCTATTACCCGATCCAGTCAGAGATCAATCCCTTTCCGCTGATGCAGGCCTTCCAGTCGCGCGGCCACGCCTTGTGTCTGCCGGCCCTCGTGCCGAGCGAGGAAGGGTTCCGCATGGTCTTTCGCCGCTTCGCCATCGGCGACAGCCTGATCCTGGGCCCGTTCGATATTCGCCAGCCCGTCGACAGCACCGAGGAGATCGATCCGGACATTGTGCTGCTGCCCATGTTGGCCTTTGACCGTTGGGGGCGGCGGCTCGGCTATGGCGGCGGTTACTACGACCGCGCGCTGGAAGCGCTGCGTGCACGCAAGGCCATCAGCGCTGTTGGAATCGCTTTTTCAGGGCAGGAACTTGCCGAAATACCGTTTGAAGTGCATGATCAGCCGATCGATGTTATGTTTACCGAACTGGGTCTGGTTGGGGCAGAACCATCTGCGTAGGGCGCCAGCCCAGGATTTGAATATTTATGCGAATTGCTTTTTTTGGTGACGTAGTGGGCCGTGCGGGACGCGAAGCCCTGACTGAGTATCTTCCTGGACTGCGCCGCCAACTCGATCTGGAGTTCGTCATCGTCAACGCAGAAAATGCGTCGGGCGGTTTCGGCATTTCCGAAAACTCGGCGCGTGAGCTGTTCGACGCCGGCGCCGATTGCCTGACGCTCGGCAACCATTCGTGGGACCAGAAGGAAGCGCTGACCTATATCGTGCGTGAGCCGCGTCTGATTCGGCCGGTCAACTATCCGCCTTTGGCCGATGCGCCGGGGCGGGGATCGAACCTGTTCGAGACTCGGTCAGGCAAGCGCATCCTGGTCATGAACGTCCTGGGCCTTGTCCATATGGCGTCGATGGACGATCCGTTCGCGGCGGTCGACCGCGAACTGGAAGCCTGCCCGTTGGGCCTGGCCGCGGATGCGGTGGTCGTCGACATGCACTGTGAGGCGACCTCGGAAAAAATGGCCATGGGCCACTTCTGTGATGGCCGCGCGACGCTCGTTATCGGGACGCACACCCATGTGCCGACCGCCGACGCGCAGGTCCTGCCGAACGGTACGGCCTACCAGACCGACGCCGGCGCCTGCGCCGACTATGACAGCGTCATCGGCATGGACAAGGAAGAGCCGCTGCGCCGCTTTACGACGCGCATTTCGCGTGAGCGTTACAGGCCTGCCTCGGGTCCGGCGACGATTTGCGGAGTCTATGTCGAAAGCGACGACAAGACCGGCCTGGCGCTTCGCATCGAGCCCATCCGGGTCGGCGGGAGGTTAAAGGAAGTCATCCCTCAGGTGCCGGCGCTGACTGCGGTTTGAGTCGTGACAAACTCTGGATGACAAGCTAGAAACCGCGATCCAGTCGCGATGCGGCACGCATCGTATTCACCAAAAAGCGAAAAAGTCTCGACGGGCCGCCCTGACAGAATTTTTCTCGATACCGAGGGACACAAGGGGCTCGGCGCCGCCGAGGCATCTTGTGAGGAACTTATGGCCGGCCATAGTAAATTCAAGAACATCATGCACAAGAAGGGCCGCGCCGACGCGGTCCGTTCCAAGCTGTTTTCCAAGCTGTCGCGCGACATCACCGTCGCCGCCAAGATGGGCCTGCCCGATCCGGCCATGAATTCGCGCCTGCGCCTGGCCGTGGCCATGGCCAAGGCCGAATCCATGCCGAAGGACAATATCGAACGCGCCATCAAGAAGGGCGCGTCCGGCGAAGCCGACAACATGGAAGATATTCGCTACGAAGGTCGCGCGCCCGGCGGCGTCGGCCTGATCGTTGAAGTCCTGACCGACAACCGCAACCGCTCGGCCGGCAATGTCCGCAGCCTGTTCACCAAGTATGGCGGCCAGTTGTCGGACACCGGCTCGGTCAGCTTCATGTTCGACCGGCTGGGCGAGATCAAGTATCCGCTCAAGGCTGGCGATGCTGACAAGGTCTTCGAAGCCGCCATCGAGGCCGGCGCGGCCGATGTCGAGACCGACACTGACGAAGAAGACGGCGGCCACACCATCTATACGGCGTTCGAAGATCTCAACGAGGTCGCCGAAAACCTGACCAAGCTGCTGGGCGACCCCAAGTCGACCGGCTTTGTCTGGAAGCCACAGTCGACCAATCCGGTGTCCGGCGACCAGGCGCGCACCCTGATGAAGCTGATCGACGCCCTTAATGATGACGACGACGTGCAAAATGTCTTCGGCAACTTCGAAATCAGCGACGAAGATTACGAAGCACTGGACCTGTAAGGGCAGGGCAGGCGGACGAAACGTGACCATAAGGGCACGCAAGCCGCTTGATTTTAACCCTTTGGCCCTTTCAAGGCTTTGATTGCTGTAGAAAATGTGCCATTGTCCCGCATTAACTAAGTTTTCACGAACCAGCTGTGCGGGGGATTGCATGAAAGCGTCGAAACTTATCGTAGCTGGGGTGAGCCTGGGTATGATTGTGAGCCTTGCCGGCTGCGCTACCTATCAAACGCGTCGGGTTGAATACCGCGAAACCCGCTCCGCTTCGGAACGCGCTGCGGCCTGCGTCGCTGCATTCGAGGGTGAAAACCCCAAGGCCCCGCAGATCATGACCTATGACAGCGGCACGGGTACGGAAACCCACCTGAACACCGAGGGCCGCAAGGTCACCGTCACGGCCCAGAACGCCGACGACAAGACCTCGGCCGGCATGGGCGTGACCCTGGGTGAACGCAAGCCAGAAAGCTGCACCAGCAATGACCCGATCCCGCGCGATACGGACCGCCGCGGCGATCGTAACTATCGCAATTCGTACACCGGCTATAACTAAGCCTGGCGGAAGAATAGAATTGAAAGCCTCGCTCCGGCGGGGCTTTTTTATGGGTCACGCGTAACACACGCACAAACAAAAACGCCCGGCCTTGAGGCCGGGCGTTTTTTATGAAGACGTTCGAGTTCAGTTCCGAACCGGGTCGGCGACACGCGCCGGCGTCGGTGTCGTCGAAACCGGCGCGGAAGCAATCGTATTCTCGCGCGGCCAGTACTGGTCGAACATGTATTGGTCGCGGGCATCGCCCGGCACGTCGAACTCCGACCCCTCATACCACGGGGTGCAGACGCGCTCTGAAGGCGGGATATTGCCCCACTTCAGGGTCTTACAGCCATCCTGATCGGCTTCGATGCGGTTGTCGACCGCGCGGATCTCGCCGTTGCTCGACGCCAGGATGCCGGCTGTACGGACACGGGCAACGCGGTTATTGCCGACAAAAGCGGTACCTTCGACAACATCGATGCCGATCTCGCTGGCGATGACCGTGTTTTCAATGACGCGCAGGCGGTTCAGCGACGCAACGATGCCGTGATCGGTATGTTCGACCAGCGAGTGGGCCAGGAGGGCCTCACCTGCACCATCGAGCAGGATGCCGCGGGCGAAGTAACGCACTTTGGTGTCCATCATGCTGAGGATCGAATTGGCGCTGTCCAGTTTCAGCTCGATGCCGATGGCGCCTTCGCCGCGCTGGAAGCCGCGCCAGTCGGCGAGTTGCTGGACGCTCAGGCCTTGAACCTGCGAGTCACCACTCAGCACGCCGTAGATGCCGCCGGCCGTGGTCGCGATTTCCGAATTTTCGGCGAAGAACTCGCCATCGTTGATGGCAACCGCCACCGACCGCGTCTTGGCGATGATGTGCGAGGATTCTGTGATGTTCAGGCGTCCGCCCGACAGGTGCACCGCCGCCGCATCGCCCTGATAGCGGATCTGGCTGTTCTGCAGGGTTAGCTCCGAACCGGAGGCCTCGATACAGGCCGTCTGGTCGCCACGCGGGCTGGAGATATAGGCGTTCTTGATGATGACCTTTTCGGCCGTCGGCGCGATGCGGATGCAGGACTGGCCATCCGGCGCCACCAGCACCGGAATGTCACGCGGGCTATAGCCGGTGCCGACGATGGTGATCGACTTCTTGAGGTCCAGGCTGGCAATGCACGAACGGTTTTTGGCCTTCAGGTACAGGACGCCGCCGGAACGGATGCGTTCGACGACATTTTCGACATAGCCGCGCGGGGCGGTGTCGCAATTGATCGTCGCGTCGTAACGGCCGCCATGATAGCCATAACGATAGCCGCTTTCGCGGTAGTGACGCTTGCCGCCGCAAGTGCGCAGCTGTGCGTCGAGCAGCATGCCGAAGCAGGGCTTGATATAGCCGCTCACGCGGGCAGCATTGTTGCCGTCATAGGCATTGCTGACGCCAGCGAGGGCGGGGAAGGGGGCGGTGACTGCGAACGACATCACCAGGCCGGCGATAGCGCCCGCCACTCCGAGCGAAGCGCCGGGGCGTACATGGGCAGCTTTGTCTTTACGCATCCACATCTGTCTCTTCCTCAGGCCGCCGCCGGTCAGCCGGTGCGGCAATATCATCATAAGTGTCCCCGTGGCCGGTGCGGCCTAATTTACTGATCGGGGTTACGCGAAACCTGATTGAGCACGGCTTGCAGGCGGGCGGTTGATGGACGGAACCCTGCCAGCGCCGAGTCGAGTTGCAGGACGACCGACTCGGCCTTGTTCTGATCGGCGACACCGGCCAGGCCCAGGTCGAAATAGGTCGACATGGCGTAACGCGCCTCGGGCGATCCCTGCTTTTCAGCCTGCTGGTACCAGTAGAAGGCGCGGGCATAGTCGACTTCGACGCCGACGCCTTCGGAATACATGACCGCCAGGACCAGTTGCGACTGCGAGTCGCCGTTGATGGCCGCCAGCTGAATGGCGCGGACGCGGTCGAGATAGGTGAGGCGCTCTCCGGCCGGCATGCCGATCATGCCGCGCAGGCCGTCGATCGTCTGCTTCGGGACATCGTTCGGGCCTTCGCATTCGGTATGGAGCAGGTCGAGGTAGTTGAGTGCGCGAATAACGTGGATGAAGGGCAGTTCCTCCATCCGCGAAACGGCATAGACTCCGGCTTCGTTCGGCTTGCTTTCGTCCGAATGCGGAACGCCGCCCTTGGGCGTTTCGGTCGGATAGATTTCGTAGGGCGCAACCCAGCGGCGCGCCTTGGCTTCGACGAAGGTTGCATAGCGCTGGCGTTCCGGCGCCGACTTTTCGAAGTCCTTCAGCAGGACATAGGCCCCGACATCGCCGGTTTCCATGGCCTTGTAGTTATAGAGGTAGGCGTCCACGTCCGACCGTTCGAACAGCGAACGCGCATTGACGAGCGCGTAGTCGGAGCCACGACGCATGGCGCGCACGGCTTCACGGTCCTTTGCGGGCTCGCCCATCGGGCCATACTGCTTGTCGTACAGGCGCGCCAGGGTGCGGAAGCCTTCGGCTCCCATGTTCGACTGGATGTAGATGACGCGGTCGCGGACCTTGTCGCGCTCGGAGGCATCCATCATCGATAGCTGCTGGTCGAGCATCTTGTAGGCGCGGGCGCGCTCATAGGCGCGGCACTTGTCGTAGCGCGACGCCATCGGACCCGACTGGGTGTCGCGGTCGGCGCGGGAATAGCCTTCTGGGTTGGCCAGGGCCATGACCAGCCACACCGAGGACTCGACGTCGTCCTCAAGGTTCTTGTCGCCGGCGTTCAGCGCGGCGTAACGGTTGGCGAGTTCAAGCTGGGCGAAGAAGTCATTGCCGAAGGCGAGGTGGCGGAAATAGCGGATTTCCTTTTCCTGGCCGTTGAAACCGCCCTGCTGATACATGTCGGGCGGACGTGGGCAGGCATAGCCGCCTTCGCCGGACATGCCACGTTCCTTGCCGCCGCGCAGCCAGGCCAGATCGCGCGAGTCGCACCCTGAAAGCGTGAGGCTGAGGCACAGGATACCCGCCAGGGCTGCCATGGCCCTGGTGCGTCCACCTCGCTGCTTGGAGACCGGTTCCATGGCGCCTGAAGCCCCCCAAACCGATCCTGAACTGTCACGTTTCGACATCAGCAATCGCCCCGACGAAAGTCGGCAAAAATATGGTTAACGCATTCTTTGTTAAGGAATACCCGGACTGTCAAGCTATGCCCCCCTTTGGCTGCCGTTATATCGCCGAGCGTTGCCAGATTGTCGCGGAAGGTTGATTCTGCCCCCGCCGACCTCAGCCCGTATTCCCTTACTCTACCCCAAGGACCGGAGTCCATCACCGCCATCATGGGGCAAAAGCAGCGACTTGGGAAGGGAAAAGTGTTAATGGCGGCGTATTCCTTCCGGCTTTCCCGTCAGACGTGTCGATGGTCCACTGGGGGAGGTGTAAATACGCTTTTCAGGAGAAAAAAATATGAGCGCCGTCACATCAATCCTGCCGGATAATGCCAGCAAAAGCGAAACCTATCAAAGTGTTATGCGCGACCTCAAGGCTGTGCTCGAAGGTGAGGCAAATCAAGTCGCACGGATGGCCACGACCGTCTGCCTGCTGAGCCGGGCGTTTCCAGCGTGGTTCTGGACCGGTTTTTATGTGGTGGATGAGGTTAAGAAGTCACAGGGAGAGGACGAACTGGTCGTCGGCCCTTATAATGGTACCTTGGGCTGCCTGCGCATCGCGTTTGGACGGGGGGTATGCGGAGCCGCCGCGCGAGAGCGGACAACGCAGATCGTGCCCGATGTCCACGCCTTTCCGGGGCATATCGCCTGCGACAGCCGTTCCAACTCGGAGATCGTCGTGCCGGTTTTCGGCACGGATGGCAACCTGATCGCCGTCTTCGATGTTGATTCCGAGGCCTTTGGCGCCTTTGACGAAGAGGACCGCGACGGACTGGAAGCGATCATGAAAAGCGTATTCGCCACAGGCTGATTTCCATCTTGAGATTTGGTCCCCCCTCGGCTAAACCCGCGCGAACAAAAAATTCCCCGACAGTTTTGTAGTCTCTCAAAGGGTGCTCGCTCCCCATGGCGCAACAATATATTTTCCAGATGCAGGGCCTGACCAAGCATTACCCCGGCGGTAAAAAGGTCTTCGAAAACATCTGGCTCTCCTTCTATTCCGACGCCAAGATCGGCGTCGTCGGCGTCAACGGCTCCGGTAAGTCGACCCTGCTCAAGATCATGGCTGGCATCGACAAGGAGTTCTCCGGCGAGGCGCGCGCCGCCGAAGGCACCAAGATGGGCTATCTCGAGCAGGAGCCGCACCTCGACGAAAACCTTAACGTCTGGGAAAACGTCATTTCCTGGTGCGAGGAAAAGAAGATCTTCGACCGCTACAACAAGGTCGCAGAACTGATGGGCGAGGAATATAGCGACGAACTGATGGAGGAGATGAACGCCCTCCAGGAAAAGATCGATGCCGGCGACCTTTGGGACATCGACAGCCGCATCGAGATGGCCATGGACGCCCTGCGCTGCCCGCCCAACGATTCGGGCGTGACCAAGCTGTCGGGCGGTGAAAAGCGTCGTGTCGCCCTGGCCCGCCTGCTTTTGTCCAAGCCTGACATGCTGCTGCTGGATGAGCCGACCAACCACCTCGATGCGGAATCGGTCGCCTGGCTTCAGCACCATCTGGAAGCCTTCCCGGGCTGCGTCATCCTCGTCACCCACGACCGTTACTTCCTCGATCAGGTCACCAAGTGGACGCTCGAACTCGATCGCGGCAAGGGTGTGCCGTACGAAGGCAACTACTCCGGCTGGCTGGAGCAGAAGCAGAAGCGCGTCGTGCAAGAGCAGTCGGAATCCGAAGCGCGCCAGCGCGCGCTCACCAAGGAACTGGAATGGGTGCGTTCGGGCGTCAAGGCCCGACAGTCCAAGTCCAAGGCGCGTCTGGCTGCCTATGAGCGCATGGTCGAGGAGCAGGAACATTCGGCCAAGGCGCAGACCTACGCCACCATCCAGATTCCGCCCGGACCGCGTCTTGGCAACGTCGTGCTCGAAGTCACCGACCTCGAAAAGGAGTACGGCGACAAGGTCCTGTTCAAGGGCCTGACCTTCAAGCTGCCGCCCAACGGCATTGTCGGCGTCATCGGCCCGAACGGCGCCGGAAAGTCGACCCTGTTCAAGCTGATTACCGGCCAGGAAAAGCCGGACAAGGGCACGATCCGTCTCGGTGAAACGGTCAAGCTCGCCTATGTCGATCAGTCTCGCGACGACCTGAACCCGACAGATACTGTATGGCAGGCGATTTCGGGCGGCACCGATGTCATGGTTGTCGGCAAGCGTGAAATCAACAGCCGCGCCTATGTTGGCGGGTTCAATTTCAAGGGCGGCGACCAGCAAAAGAAGGTCGGCCTGCTGTCGGGCGGTGAGCGCAACCGCGTTCACCTGGCCAAGACCCTGGCCGCCGGCGGCAACGTCATCCTGCTCGACGAACCGACCAACGACCTCGACATCGAAACGCTGCAAGCTCTGGAAGAGGCGCTGGAAGAGTTCGCCGGCTGCGCCGTGGTTATCAGCCACGACCGCTGGTTCCTGGACCGTCTGGCGACGCACATCCTGGCCTTTGAAGGCGATTCTCACGTCGAATGGTTCGAGGGTAACTTCGAAATGTACGAAGAGGACAAGAAGCGCCGCTTGGGCACGGATTCGTTGATCCCGCACCGGATCAAGTTCCAAAAATTCAGCCGATAAAGGCAGAAAGCGCCGGTCGAAAGACTGGCGCTTTTATTTATAGCCTTCAACCTTATGCGGCTTAAAAGCCAGCCGCAGTAAGTTATCACGATCTGCCGCGCTAGCATTGCCTTTAGCGATATAGTCGTCGATCGCTTCAAAGACGGCTTGGGCAAAAGAGTCGCTCTCTGGAATTTCGAAATCCTCGACCGAGCTGGTTGAAAGCTGGTTCATACGCTCGGAGACAGCATCGATGAGCTGGTTGAGGTAGGGGTTGAGAAGGTAGTTCGTACTGAAGATGTAGTCAGGCGGGAATTTTGCGCTCAACAGCATCTTGCTGAAGATGAACATCTCACGGTGCGAGAACGTTACGCTAAGACCGTCAGGCGTCTCCGAAATGTTGAACCCCTTGAATTCCATTCTACCCTCCATTCAATCGCAGGGTAGCGGCAGGGGCAAAACTTGCAACCCGTCAGGCAACCGTATCTGAGCCATGCCCATGCATCAGGTCGAACCTGACCTTCTTGCGCTCCCACACCCATTCATGAAGCGGGAAGGCCACGGTCTGTGCCAAGGGCTCCAGCAGCCCGATGCCTAAGGCAATCGCCCAGTTGCCGGTCAGGATATAGGCCAGGGTCGACGCGATAAAGACGTGCATGGTGGCGTAGGAAAGCGTTTTGGCGACGAGACGCATGGGACTGGCTCCTGTTCGGCCCGACAATAGCGCTTTCTCACATCGATGTGTAATCGATAATCATTATCAGAAAGACAAATTTTAGTTATGGCTGGTTGAAGGTCAGGTTTCTCGCGAAGAAGGGGAGGAGGTCGGTCATGACGCGCCCGTCTGCACCCCAGGTCCGTTCGCCCCACCAGGCGCGATACTCTTCGGCCTCATAGGTCACGCCATATTCGTCGAGCATCCGGGCAAAGGCCTGGTTGGAAATGACATGGTCGTAATTGACATCATTGCGGCCCCAGTCGAACTTGAAGGCGCGCAGGCGCTTCAGATTGCCGGCGTGCTCAGGCAACTGATTGATCAGGGCGAAATTGTGAATAAGCCGGGCCGTCTGCGTGGCGTCGACGTTCAGTTGGCCGTTCTCGCGGCGCGCTGTCAGGTCAACATAAAGCGGAGGCTTCTCCGGATTGGGCACATAGGCCTGATAAATGCTCAGGAAAATGCGCCCGAACAGGTCATCATCGAATTCGGCCAGCGACTTCGCATTTTGCAGTTTTTCCCAGTCCGGCCGGCTGTGCATGGTTTGGACGCCCGTTCCGGTGCCGACAGGATGCAGGGCGTAGACAGCGCCGAAGACATCCGGGTTTGTCATGCCGAAGCGGATGGCGCCGTAACCGCCCATGCGATCGCCGGCCATGCCCCGCGAGTCCCTTGATGCCAGGGTGCGGTAATGGCTGTCGATATAGGGTACCAGTTCCTTGACCATAAAGTCCTGCCAGTTGCCGGTAACCGGCGAGTTGACGTACCAGGACGACCCCAGCGGCGTGGAAAAATCCGCCGTAACCACAATGACGCTGCCGATCGTACCGTCGGCGATCGCCGCGTCCAGCAGCGCTTTTGCGTCGTGCGTGGCAAAGGGCTCGGTGTCGGTCTCGTTCATATTGTTGAGAAAATAGAGGACCGGAAAGCGTTTGCCCGGCGTGTCGTAATCCGGCGGCAGATAGACGCTTACGCCGCGCATCGGCGAAACGCCGATCTTGTTGCCCGCAAGGCTTGTCGAGCGGATCTGCGTACGGTCGAGCCGGCTTTCAGCTTCGGCGGTTGCCGCAAAAGCCAGGCACAGCAGGGCGGCGGATATGGACAGCCATTTCATTATCGTCTCTCCGGTCAGGTGGTGTGGTAATGGGTGCCGATCTGGCGGTGCAGTTTGAGTTGGCCGTCGGACATGCGCTTCCACAGGCGGATGCCGCCACCCGTGACGACGCCCGACGCGTCTGTAGTGCGCCAGTGGACGCGGAAGCGCGCATATTCGACGATATGGCCGGGAAAGACCTCGAAGCCTTCGTTCCAGACTTCGACTGTGTCGAAGGTGGCGCCGCCGCCGTTTTCCACATAGCGCCGCAGGTGGGCGGCGATGGCCGCGATGCCGGATTTCGGCGTATCGGCGAACGGCATGAAAACAGCGTCTTCGGTGTAAAAACCGATCTGTGTTTCAGCGTCTTTCCGGCGTACGGCCTCGGCGTTGCGCTGGTTGAGGTCGTCCAGTTGCCGTTTGATCTCTAGGTTTGCTGAAGTGGCCGGCGGTTGGCCGGACGGCAAATCGACAAAGAATACCTGCGGTTCCGATAGCGGCCGCAGATACCCCCAGGCATCGGCCACGATCCTTGGCGTTTCGGATTTAAACGACCAGAGGATGAGGTATTTGCCGGCCTCGCGCTGGCCGTCCTGCCAGGTGATGTCAAATGTACCGGTCTCTACCGCCGCGCCTCCGAGATCGATCACGTCAGCGGGAGCGGCACGGTAATCGGTCACGCTTTTGCGGCTGAGCAGCGCGTGATGATAGGCTTTGATCGCATCGGCGCCGTAAAGTGCCGGCTGGTATTCCTGCAGGCTCCGGGCGCCCCGAAGATACAGCGCCATTCGTCCGGCCACGTCGTTGTTACGGATGGCATCCGACAGGCGGGACTGTGCTTTCGCTAAACCATTGTCTCCGGCCCCGACCGCATGGGCGAAAAGCAGGCCTCCGGGTAACGCCAGAAGCATTGTCCGCCGGGCAAGTTTATAAGGTTGGGACATGGCGCCTCCGATGCAGCGATGGAGGCAAGTTGGAGTGACGGGTGCGCCGGACGCAATCGCCGTTCGGCGAACGGGACGGCCCGGTCGCCGAACGGCTAGGTCAAGAGGCGGGCCAGGCCGTCGCGGAAGCGGCGGCTGATCTTCAGTTCCGTCCCGCAGGTCAGGCTTAGGGCTCCGTCGCCGTGGGCGCCGGTGCGGATTTCAGCCACCCGGTCCAGCCGGATGATGGCGGCGCGATGGATGCGGGTGAACTGGCCAGCCGGCAGCCGGGCGGTCAGCGCACTCAGCGAGTCATCGATGAGATAAGACCGCCCTTTGCAGTGAACCTCCGCATAGTCGCCGGCGGCACCGATCCAGTCGATGTCTTCGAGGTGGATGACACGCATCACGCCGCGCGACCGCGCGATCAGCTTGGGCGGCAGCTCGGCCATGATGTTACGGATGCCGCCGGACTGCGACAAACGCTGGCGGGCGCGCGCGAGGAC
>CAMLPZ010000040.1 GCA_946482045.1 uncultured Asticcacaulis sp. | reverse complement strand
TCGGAGCCCTGGAATCTGAGGGCGAGGAAGGTCAGGAGCACGGTGACGATGATCAGGATGGTCGAGGCAGCATTGACTTCCGGTGTGACCGAGAAGCGCACCATCGAATAGACCTTGACCGGGAAGGTCACCGTGTCGGGACCTGCCGTAAAGAAGGTGATGACGAAGTCGTCGAGGCTGAGGGTAAAGGCCAAAAGCGCACCGGCCACCAGCGATGGCGCGATATGCGGAACAATGACATCCATCAGGGTGCGGAATTCTGATGCTCCAAGATCGCGCGCAGCTTCTTCCAACTCGCGGTTGAAGCTGGCCAGACGCGCCCGCACGACCACAGCCACGAAAGGAAAGGAGAACGACACGTGGGCGATGATGATGGCGCCGAGATTTAACGGCCAGATTAGGTCCTGCGGCCACGGCAGCACCTTGGCGAAGAAGACCAGCATGCCGACGCCCATGCAGATTTCAGGCACGACGATGGGGATGGCCAGGCCGGCATTGAAGGCCGTCTTGCCCGGGAAGCGGAACCGCCACAGCACGATGGCGGCCATGGCGCCGACGACGACCGAAATGATGGTCGACAAAAGCGCAATGGTCAGCGAGTTGCCGAAAGCCTCGATCAGGCTGGCATTCTTGAAGGCCTTTTCGTACCAGCGGAAGGTAAAGCCGCGCCACACGGTCGTGAACCGCGAGTCGTTGAAGCTGAAGACCATCAGAGAGATCAACGGCGCATAAAGGAAGAAAGCGACCAGGGCCAGCCAGGCCTGCAGCGGCCAGCGGCGCAGATATTCCAGCGGCCCGGGCGGACTTTTGCGGGTTTTCACGGCTTCGCTCATGCCGCCCTCCCCGTATTTTTGCGCTCGATCAGGCCCTGGATAGCGATGCCTATGAACGTCATGTAGACCAGCAGGAAGCTGAGCGCTGCACCGAACGGCCAGTTATTGGCGCGCTTGAACTGGCTTTCGATCACGTTGGCGATCATCTGCGAATCCGGCCCGCCCAGCATGTCGGGCGTCAGATAGGAACCCAGCGCCGGAATAAAGGTGATCAGGATGCCGGACGCGATCCCAGCTCCAGCCATCGGCACCACGACATTGAACAGGGTCGAGATATGCCCGGCGCCCAGATCCAGCGACGCCTCAAGCAGCGACCGGTCCATACGATCGAGCGTCGAATAGAGCGGCAGGATCATGAATGGCAGGTTGACGAAGACCAGGCCAAGCACGACGGCAAAGTTGGTGTTCATCAGCTCCATGGCACGGAAATCACCCAGCATGCCGCCGGAAACCGCATTGATGCCGTCGAAGACCCAGTGCCAGGTCGTGTTGATATAGCCCTCGGTCCGCAAGAACGCCATCAGCGCATAGGTCCGGATAAGCAAATTGGTCCAGAAGGGCAGCATGATTAGTAGCAGCAACCACGCCTTGGCCTTGGGCGGCGCAAACGTGATGGCCAGGGCGACGGGAAAGCCCAGCACCAGGCACAGGAAGGTGGTAATCGCCGCGATCCAGATCGATTTAACAAAGATCGCCAGGTACAGCGGCTCGAAGGCGCGCTTGTAGTTGTCGAACGTCGTGAAGACCGAGATATCGATCAGGCCGACATTCTGCCCAAAGCTGTAGGCGAAGACGATAGCCAGCGGGACGAAAAAGAAGACGACCAGCCAGAACAGAGGCGCACTGAGCATCGCCCCGAACATGCTTTTGGCCTGACGCCAACTCTGTTCCATGGAAGTCCCCAACCCCACCGAAGTGTAAAAAACGAAGAACGCGCCGGTGTGATCCGGCGCGTCCTGTATTCTTTTAAGAGGCCTTGATGCGCGTCATCGCGGCGTCATAGACCTGCGCGCGCTCAGGGCCTTCAAAGGCCGCATACTCGCATTTCGCCATGACATCGGCTGGCGGGAAGATGACGGGATTATTCTTGTAGTCTTCCGGCATCAGCGCTTTGGCGGCGGCGTTCGGCGTCGGATACAGAATCTGCTCGTAGATCTTGGCGCCGGCCTGGGCATCGAGAATGTAGTTGATGAAGGCGTGCGCCTCTTCCGGGTTCTTCGAGTCCTTCGGAATCGCCAGACAGTCGGAATTGAGCTGCGAGCCCTCCTTGGGCACAACGAAAGCCAGGTCCGGATCTTCCTTCATGGCCTGGGCGATGTCGCCGTTATATTCCATGACGATATCGACCTCTTTGGACATCAGCATGTCCTGGCCATCATCGCTGTGGAAGGCTTTTATGTTCGGCTTCTGCTTGATCAACATGGCCTCGACCTGCTTCAGAACGTCATCAGGGATACCGTTGACGCTGTGACCGAGATATTTGGCGCCGAGACGCATCAGGTCGCCCGACTCCGACAGAAGCGCGATGCGGCCTTTGTATTCAGGAGAGTCAAGCAGCCACTTCCATGAATCCGGCACTGCGCCGCCCTTCATCGCCGATTTGCGGTAGCCGATGCCGAGCACCAGCCAGGTGTAAGGCACCGAGAACTTCCGGCCGGGATCGTAGATCGGGTCCATGAAGGCCGGATCGACATTCTTGAGGTTCGGGATCTTGGCGTGGTCGAGCGGCAGAAGAAGGTCCGCCTGCGACATGTAGGTGACGAAGTCGTTCGACGGCACGATGACGTCGAAGCCCGAATTACCGGTCTTGATCTTGGCGAACAGTTCGTCGTTGGTGGCGAAGATCGACATATTGACCTTGATGCCCGACGCCGTCTGGAAGTCCGACAGCGTGGTGTCACCGATATAGGTATCCCAGTTGTAGAAGTTGATTGTCTTGCCGCCCTTGCCTGCCGGCTTGGTACAGCCGGACAGGCCGGCGAAACTGATGCCCACGGCCGCGGCGCCGAGGCCAGCCAGAAGTGAACGACGTCCAATCTTGCTCATGAGGTGTCTCCTTAAGCGGGGCCCGACCGGCGATGTCCGGTGCGACAAATCGTTAACGAAGAGGAATACGGCTTTGACGGCTTGTCAATCGCAAAACGTGATCACAACCCGTCTTATCCGGTACTATTCGCAAACGCGCAACGAAAACACCGCAAAGCGCGCCGCTAGCGGCCTGCGATCATCCGTACGCGTGCAAATATTTCGTCGAAGGCCTGCTGCTGCGCCGCGGACGCGCGACGCCCGAACGGACACTTTTCCAGTTGCGCCTCGGAGGGAAAGATCACCGGATTGTCGCGATATTCCGCCGGCATCAGGGCGCGCGCCGCAGCATTCGGCGTCGGGTACATGATGGTGCTGGAGATATCGACCCCCGCCTCGGCGCTCAGCATATAATTCAGGAACTGGTGGGCCCCGTCCGGATTGCGCGCGTTCTTAGGGATGGCCCAGCAGTCTACCCAGCGCGTGCTGCCCTCATTGGGGACGACAAAGCCTAGGTCCGGGTCCTCTCCCATGACCTGGGCGATGTCGCCATTGTATTCGATGACGATATCGACGTCGCCCGCGCGCAGCATGTCCTGGCCTTCGTCGTGATGAAAGATGACCCCGCGCCTTGCCTGTTTCGTCAGGATTTTTTCGATTGTCTTCAGCCCCTTGGCCGAAATGGCGTTCGGGTCCTCGCCGATGAAGCTCGCGCACATGCGGATCATGTCGGACGGCTCGGTCAGCCAGCCGATGCGATATCGCTTCGAGTCAAAGACGTCTTCCCAGGACTTCGGCGGTTTTTTGCGCTTCATGGCTGAGCGGCGATAGCCAAGCCCCAGGACCAGCCAGGAAAACGGTACACTGTACGCGCACCCCGGATCGTAAAGCGGATCGCGAAACGGCTCCGCGATATTCTTAAGATTGGTCAAGCGGCTGTGATCGAGCTTCGTTAGCAACCCCTGCTCAACCATGCGCGTAACGAAGTCGCACGACGGCACGATGACATCATAGGCCTCACCACCACCGGCAGTGCGGGCATAGAGTTCGTCGTTGGTGGCGAACAGGCTCATCTCGACGTCGATGCCCGTCGCCGCCTTGAAGCCCGGCAGGGTATTTTCGCCGATATAGGTGTCCCAGTTGTAAAAGCGCAAAGGCGCTGTTGCCGCACTGGCTTCACGTCCCAGCACAATGCCCGCCGCGACCGCTCCCGTACCTGCCAAGAAAGATCGCCGCGATACCATTTTATCCTCAGGCGTTGCGCAAGTACCAGTCGTAGTCGAGCGACGTCACTTCCTCGTAAAAGCGGGCCTGCTCGGTCCGCTTCACCTTGACATACATATCGACGAAGCGCTGCCCCAGATAGTCGCGCAGAACGCTGGACTTGTCGAGGTAATCTATGGCCGCGAACCAGTTGGTCGGCAGGATGGCGCCGCTTTCGGCCGCCGCCGCATAGCCGTTGCCGCTGACCGCCGGGCCGGGATCGGTTTTCTGCGTAATGCCGTGGTGGGCGCAGGCCAGGATCGCCGCCAGCACGAGGTAGGGATTGCCGTCCGCCCCCGCGACACGGTGTTCCACATGGCGCGTATGGGCCGGACCCGCCGTGACGCGCAAGGAGACCGTGCGGTTATTGACGCCCCAGGTCAGGCCGACGGGTGCATATGAATTGGCCTTGAAGCGCTTATAGGAATTTGCGCCGGGCGCGAGAATACCCATGCAGTCGGCCAAGTGGTCCTTCATGCCGCCGATCATGTTATGCAGCAAGGGCGAGCCCGAGGGATCGTCGGCAGCGCACAGGTTCTTACCCTCCTTGTCCGCGACCGAGATATGGACGTGGAAGCCCGAACCGGCGCGGTCGGGCCATGGCTTGGCCATGAAAGTCGCTTCGATACCAAGGCTTAAGGCCACGCCCTTGGCGAGGCGCTTGTACATCACGGCGTCATCGGCGGCGCGCAGGGCGTCAGCCTTGTGCTTGAGTGTCAGTTCGACCTGGCCCGGCGCGAATTCCGAGATCGCCCCTTCCAGCGGGATGTTCTGAGCGTCGGCCGTCTCCCATAGCTGGCGGAAGAAGGCGCCGTGGGCCTCGATTTCCGGCAAGCCGTAGACCTGGATGCCGCGTGGTGTCTCGTCGGTATTGAAGGTCCGTGCCGGCTTCAGTTCGCCGCCCTCGCCGCGCTCGATATCAACCAGATAATATTCCAGTTCGCAGGCCACGACCGGCGTCAGGCCATCGGCCTTATAGCGATCGAGCACGCCTTGCAGCACATGGCGCGGATCGAGATCGTTGGGCGTGCCATCCAGCTCATAGATCGACAGCATGACCTGGCCGACATCGTCGCCCAGCCACGGCGCGGGCACCAGCGTCCCCGGTACCGGCCGCGCCACGCGATCGGCGTCGCCGTCTTCCCAGACCAGCCCCGTCTCTTCGCAATCCGCGCCCAACGTATCAACAACCAGGATCGAACCCGGCAGGAAGCGGCCATACTCATAGATGGGTAAAAGCTCGTGACGGCGCAGGCGTTTGCCACGCGGCACGCCTGTCATCGACGTGAACAGGATCTCGAAATAGTTGATGTGCGGATGGGCGTCGAGAAAGGCCTTGGCCTCGTCAGGCGTGGCAACCATGGGGTGCGGGGGCAGGCTCATTGGAAGTCCTTATAGTGGGGCACGAAGGCCTCGACCGCCGAGATCAGGCGCTGGGTAGCGTCCGCCCCGGTTTGCGGCGAAATAAGCATCATATTGTGGAAGGGTGCAATTAATACGCCCCGGTTGATCAGGAAGATGTGGAAGGCTTCCAGCAGGTCGTGGTCAAGATAGGGCCGCATGCCGGCAGCATCGCGCGGAGGCTGGGGCGCGAAGATCAACTCGGCGCGAGCGCCGACGTGGACGACACTCCACGGCAGGGCGTGGCGGTCGATCAGGTCGCGCAAACCGTGCACCAATTCGTCGGTGCCAGCCAACATGTGGGCATAGGCCGCGTCGGTCATGACCTCGGTCAGCATGCATTTGATCGCCGCCATGACCAGGGCATTGCCGGACAGCGTCGTACCTATGCCCGACTGGCCTGGGCCGACCTCTTTTTGCGTCGCGTCCATCCGCGCGGCGACGTCAGCGGTGACGCCCCAAACGGCGGCGGGGATGCCGCCGGCGATTGCCTTGCCGCAGGTGACGATATCGGGCTGCAAGCCGTGCGCGCCGATATAGCCTGCCGGGCCGGAGGACAGGGTGTGGGTCTCATCGAGGATCAGCAGCGTGCCATATTGCGCGGTCAACTCCCGCAAGGCCTTGTGAAAGCCTGGCTCCGGCAGGATCATGCCAAAGTTGGTCATCACCGGCTCGGCCAGAACGGCGGCGATATCGCCCTTTGACAACACGGTTTCAAGCGCGGCGATGTCGTTGAACGGGACAACGACCGTGGTTTCGGTCTGATCGCGGACCTGGCCGATCAGGCCTTTTCTGTTGGCGGGCTGGCCGTCATAGAGGGCGACGAAACAGTCGTCGACCATGCCGTGGTAACAGCCATCGAAGACGAGGATCCTGTCGCGTTTGGTGATGCCGCGCGCCCAGCGGATGGCGGCGCGATTGGCATCCGATGCGGTGGTGGCCACCTGCCATTGCGGGAGGCCGAAGCGCTGTTGCAAGAGGTCCCCAACCTCATTGGCGAGTTCCGTCGGCAGCATGAAGCCGACGCCTTCGCCCGCCTGTCTGGCGATGGCGGCCTGAAGCTCGGCGCGGGCATGGCCGAACATCGATGGCGTGTCGCCGAGGCAGAAATCGTCATAGGCGTGACCATCGACATCGGTCAGGGTCGCGGCCTTGGCATTGTTCACATATATCGGAAATGGAGTTGCCCAATCGCGCATCCAATGCATGGGCACCCCACCACGCCACGCCGAAGCCTTTTGTGACAAGGCTCTTGAAATAGGATTGGCGACGGCAAACAATTCACGTTGTTCGGAAATGAAGGATTGGAGTGTGGTCATAGAAAGGCCCCCACCATCTCGCCTTCGGCGCGGTCCCCCTCCCCAGCAAGCTGGGGAGGTATAGAAAAGGTCCATCTTATACCTCCCCAGCTTGCTGGGGAGGGGGACCATTTGCGGAGCAAATGGTGGTGGGGGCCTTTGCTGTCGATGATCAAATCGCCCCCAGCCCACCATAGGAAATGTATTTGATATTCAGATACTCATCCAGACCTTCGGCAGCGCCTTCGCGGCCAAGGCCCGATTCCTTGACGCCGCCGAACGGCGTCACCTCAGTCGAGATCAGGCCGTCATTCATGCCGACCATGCCGTACTCAAGCTTCGCCGCGACCCGCATGGCGCGGCCGATATCGCGCGTATAGGCATAGGCCGCCAGGCCAAACGGCGTATCGTTAGCCAGTGCAATCCCCTCCTCTTCCGTCTCGAAACGGAAGAGCGGCGCCACCGGTCCGAAGATTTCGGTGTCGAAAATCTCCATGTCGTGGGTCACGCCGGTCAGCACCGTTCCTTCATAAAACAGGCCCGAAACATGACCGCCGACCTCGACCTGCGCACCCTTGCTGACCGCGTCATCGACCAGGCCCTTGACCTTATCGACGGCCTTCTGGTTGATCAGTGGTCCCAATTGCGCGCTCTCGTTCCAGCCGGCCTCGAGCTTCATCGCCTTGACACGCTCGGTCAGGCGGGCCGCGAAGCTGTCATAGATGCCAGACTGGACCAGCAGCCGGTTGGCGCAGACGCAGGTCTGGCCGGTATTGCGGTATTTCGACGCCAAAGCGCCTTCGACGGCTTCTTCAATGTCGGCGTCGTCGAACACCAGGAAAGGTGCATTGCCACCCAGTTCCATCGATATCTTCTTCATGGTCGGGGCGCACTGGGCGTAGAGTAGCTTGCCGACCGGCGTCGAGCCGGTGAAGCTCAGCTTCTTGACCCGTGGGTCCGAGGTCATGACCTCGCCGATCGCCTTGGCCGTCGTCGAATTGACGATGTTGATGACGCCGTCCGGCAGGCCGGCCTTGCGCGCCAGCACATAAAGCGCCAGGGCCGACAGCGGCGTCTCTTCCGACGGCTTTATGACGACTGTGCAACCGGCCGCCAGGGCTGGCGATACCTTGCGCGTAATCATCGAGATCGGGAAGTTCCACGGCGTAATCGCCGCGCAGACGCCGACCGCCTGCTTGATGGTCTGCAGGTGCTTGCCAGGCGCCGTCGCCGGAATGGTGCGGCCATAGGCGCGCTTGGCCTCTTCGGCGAACCATTCGATGAACGATGCACCATAGGCGACTTCGCCGCGCGTCTCCTTGATCGGCCGCCCCTGCTCAAGCGTCACCAACAGCGCCAGGTCTTCGAGATTGGCGAGAACCAGATCATTCCATTTTTTTAGAATTATCGAACGCGCCTTGGCGGTCATGCCCGACCACGCCGCAAAGGCCTGATCAGCGGCAACGATAGCCGCCGTGGTGTCAGCAGCCGAGCCATCCCTGACATAGGCCAGGACACCGCCATCGGCTGGGTTCGTGACAGCAAACCAGCCAGGTTTGGATTCGAGCGAAATGGTCTCGCCCAGCAGCGACACCTGAGTGGTTGTGAGTTTCATCTTATGCCTTGAAGCTGATCGAAACGGCCTTGAGGTCGGCATACTTATATAGGGCGTGCAGCGAGCGGTCGCGACCGAAGCCCGACTGTTTCACGCCGCCGAACGGCGAAGTGATGTCGCACGCATCCCAGCCATTGACCCATACCAGCCCGGCCTTCAACGCCTTGGTGGCGCGCATCGCCTTGTTGATGTTCGACGTCCAAATGCCCGAGGCCAGGCCGTAGATGGTGTCGTTGGCAATCCTGTAGGCCTCCGCCTCGTCCTTGAAGGTCATAACCGACAGGACAGGCCCGAAGACCTCTTCCTGGGCCAGGATGTTTGCTGGGTCGATATTGTCGAGCAGAGACGGTTCGACGTAGAAACCACCGGTCTCGGCGCGCACCTGCTTGCCCCCCATGACAAGCCGGCCGCCCTCGGCCTGGCCGCGCTCGATATATTCCAGGGCCGTGTGCATCTGGCGCGACGAGATCATGGCGCCGAACTGGGTCGCGGGATCGAACGGATCGCCGACCTTGATCGTCTTGGCGACAGCGGCGACGCGTTTGACGAAATCGTCCTTGATCGGCTCTTCGACCAGCAAACGGGACGCGGCGGTGCAGACCTGGCCCTGGTTATAGAAGACGCCCCAGGCGGCGTTGGCGGCGGCGGCATCAAGGTCGTCGCTGTCGGCAAAGACGATCTGCGGGCTCTTTCCGCCCAGTTCCAGCGACACGCGCTTGAGGTTCGAATCGGCCGAAGCGCGCATCAGCATCCGCCCGACCGGACCCGAGCCGGTAAAGGCGATCATGTCGACGTCCATGTGGCGGGCCAGGGCGTCACCGGCCTCGGTGCCGAGCCCGGTGACGACGTTCCACACGCCCGGCGGCAGGCCGGCCTCCAGCGCCAGCTGCGCCGTATAGAGCGCGGTCATGCTCGAGTTTTCGGCGGGTTTCAACACCACCGAATTGCCCATGGCGAGCGCCGGCGCGACCTTCCACATCGCCATGTGCAGGGGGAAGTTCCACGGCACGATGGCGCCGATGACGCCCAAGGGCTCATGCAGGACGTAGGACAGACGGTCTTCCGGCGTCGGCGCGACCTCTCCATAGATCTTGTCGAGCGCTTCGGCGTAGTAGCCGGTCGACTGGATGGCCAGCGGGATATCGACACTGCGCGCGTCGCGTATCGGCTTGCCGGTGTCGAGGCTCTCCAGCAGGGCCAGGTTTTCGGCGTGCGCGCTCATCAGGTCGGCCAGCCTGTGTAGGATCTTCTTCTTGGCCTTGGGCGCCAGGTTGCGCCAGCGGCCGTCCTCGAACGCTGCCCTTGCCGATGCCACGGCGATGTCGATATCGGTCATGTCGAGCGCTGCAATGGCATTGATCTTCGTGCCGTCGCGCGACGACATATTGTCGAAGGTCCGGCCCGAGCGCGCAGCGACCTCTTGCCCATCGATAATGGCCTTGGACGGCAGGCTTAGGCCCTTGATGGCTTTGAGCACGCCCTCCAATGTATCGGCGGGACTTTGGGGCGCGGATACGGACATGCTGACACCTTGGCTAGCGGATTGTGATCACAATTAGACACCGCCGCCATCGCCCAAGTCAAGCACGCTCACAGGGAGTTTATGCTACTTCCCCACCCTACGCCGCTTCTTTTCCGGCTCGGCCTGGCTGCGAAGCGCGTCAAGCATCAGTTCCATGCCTTCGTGGACATCGGCCGCCATGGATGCTCGCACAGCTTCGGCATCGCCGCGCTCGAAGGCCGCGATCATGTCCTGGTGGTGATCCTTGGGCAGATGCACAGTCCCCATGCGGGCGAAGACCACACGCATGAACGGTCCGGCTTGAAGCCAAAGCGTCCGCGCCATGTCGTACAGCAGGTCAGCATCTGCGCGGGCATAGATGCAGAAATGGAAGTCGTGATTGGCCTGCATGTAGGTCGTCACGTCACCGGTCGCCAGCGCCTTCATCAGCGTGTCGTCGTCGCGCTTCAAACGGGCAATCAGGTCGGCATCGACAAACCGCGTCGCCTGAAAGGCCAGTTCCGATTCGACCCACTGCCGAGCCTTCATCAGTTGCAGCAGCCGATGCTCAGTCAGGTGCGGCACGCGCAGGCGCTTGTTCTCCGGCTGAAGCTCCAGCGCCTTCTCGGCGATGAGCCGACGGACGGCTTCGCGCACCGGCATGGGTGACACGCCGTACCGTTGCGCCAGTGTGCGAAGCGATACCGACATCAGCGGTGGTATTTGCCCCTGGATCAGGTCTTCGCTCAAGGCGTCATAGACTTGAGCGTGAGTACGTGCGTCGGCGACCGACGGTTCGAGAGTGACGACTTTCATACGCGGTTACTGGCCTTGCCCTTGAAGTTCGCCCAGCATTGTGATCACAATATCGCTAGGTTCAATGGTAGAGCTTACCACAATTCCGCTGCCTTTCATTGAAAAAGAGCCAAATATGCATGCCCCTTCAGGAGAAGCGCTGGACAGCTTCTGGATGCCGTTCACGCCCAATCGCGCCTTCAAAGCCAAACCCAAACTGTTGGCGAGCGCGCAGGGCATGTATTACACGTCGCACGACAGGCGTGAGATCCTGGACGGCACGGCCGGACTGTGGTGCGTCAATGCCGGCCACGGCCGCGAAAAGATCACCGAGGCGATCCGGCACCAAGCCACCGTCATGGACTTCGCGCCGACCTTCAACATGGCGCATCCGCTGGCGTTCGAATTCGCGCATAAGCTATCCGAGTTGATGCCCTATGACCTGAAACGCATCTTCTTCACCAATTCGGGTTCCGAAGCCGCCGATACTGCACTGAAAATTGCGCTGGCCTATCAACGCGCGCGTGGCCAGGGCACCAAGACGCGGTTGATCGGCCGCGAACGCGCCTATCATGGCACCGGCTTTGGCGGTATCAGTGTCGGCGGCATCGTCCGCAATCGCATGACCTTCGGCAGCCTGCTCACGGGCGTGGATCACCTGCCCCATACCCACGGCGTCCCCGGCAACCTGTTCGCCAAAGGCGAGCCCGAGCATGGCGCCGATCTCGCCGACGCCCTGGAACGGATCGTAGCACTGCACGACGCATCGACCATCGCCGCCGTCATCGTTGAGCCGGTGGCAGGTTCGACCGGCGTGCTCATTCCGCCCAAAGGCTATCTGCAACGCCTGCGCGCCCTTTGCGACAAGCACGATATCCTGCTGATCTTCGACGAGGTCATCACCGGTTTCGGCCGGCTGGGCGCGGCCTTTGGCGCCGGTTATTTCGGTGTCCGGCCGGACATGATCTGCATGGCCAAGGGCATCACCAACGCCACCGTCCCCATGGGCGCCGTCGCCTGCTCGACGCGCATTTACGATACCTTCCTGCAGACCTCGGATACGCCGATCGAGCTGTTCCACGGTTATACCTATAGCGGCCACCCGCTGGCCTGCGCCGCCGGCATCGCCACCTTGGACACCTATGCAGAAGACGGATTGTTCCAGCGCGCGGCGGATCTTGCGCCCTACTGGCAAGACGCCGTCCACAGCTTGCGCGACGCGAAATACGTCATCGACATCCGTAATCTGGGTCTGATCGGAGGCATCGAACTGGAGCCGCGCGCGGGTGCGGTGACCGCGCGCGCCATGGAGGTATTTGATCGCTGCTACGACAAGGGCGTACTGATTCGGGTGACCGGCGATATTATCGCCCTGTCGCCGCCGCTGATTATCGAAAAGCCGCAGATCGACCGGATCGTCGAAACGATTCGCGAAGCCTTGTCCGAGACCTCCTAAATGTTCTGCCAGCCTGTAGCGATGGCCGCAAAAGCCAGATAGGCGAAGATAACGCCGCAACCGGCCACATACGAAGCGCCGCCGTTCAGCCAACGCTTGCCGTATCCCCTTGCGGCAAACAGCGCCAACACAAAGGCCAGATTGCCCCAGCCCCATTGCGGCGACGTGCCCATCAGAGCAAACCCGGCCCAGATCAGGCAGATGAACAGGAGCCAGTATAGCCCCGCCGACACCACCTTCAGCGCGTGCCACAGACCTTCGACAAACATCACGCCGCAATCTCCACGGGGAAAAACGCTATTACCTCAATCACATTGTTCCTTTATTTGTTATTGCGGTCTATGACAACGCGCTCACCGGACGGGGTATGTTCAATATGTTCAATGTTTCGCACAAGATCGAAGTCATAAAATCGACGGTCATCGCCGTCGTCCTGGTCGTGGCTTGCGCCATATTGGGGATCGTGTGGCTGAGCGTTGCGCTCTATAACTATCTGAAGGTGGCTCTGGGCGATATCGCCGGACCGGCGCTTCTGGGCGTCCTGTTGTTCCTGCCACTGGCCGGCTATGGCATCTACAAGGCCGTCACCAAGCACGACAAGCGCAGCAAGCAGGAACGGATGTTCGATGAGGCATTCGCCAACACGTCGGTCGGCAGCCTGTCGCGCATGATCGAAACCATGGCGCCGCACTCGCCCTTCCTAGCCGCCCTGGTCGCCGTTATGGGCGGCTTCCTGGCGTCGCGCTTCCCGCAGTTCCTCTCGATGTTCTCGGAACTGGTCGTGGCTTTGGGCGACGAACTCGATCGCCGCCGCGTCCGCAAGAGCGAAGAAAAAGTCCGCAAGGAAGAAGAGCGCAGCGGCGCCACGCCGCCGCCACCCGATGTCGAGCCGGTCTCAAAGCGCCGCCGCTCGAAGGCGGACGTTTACTGAATTAGAAAAGGCGCCCGGTTCACCGAGCGCCTTTTGAATTTCTAAAGGTCTTCCTTGAGAATGGCCATTTCGAACATGTAGGAGCCCTCCTCGTCCTCGTCGACATAGACGACGCCGATGAACTCTTCGCCGACGAACACCTCGGCCGAATCCTTCTGCTTGCGCGCCTTGACCTCAAGCCCCTTGGTCTTGAAGATCTTGAACAGATAATCCTGCACCTTGTTGATTTCGGACGGGTTCATTTGGCAGCCTCTTTTGAGTTGATCGTCCGGGCGTTCGTTCATGCCGGCGCCCTTTATGAGCGCATCAAAGCATAGTTCCCCCCGAACGGGGATAAACTTTATGTGTGGCGAGGCTTTAGGGGATAAGGCGCGCGGGCGCAAACGGATAAGCCGCTTATCCCCGTAGCTTTTGCTTTGTCGCGATATTTAGCCGAAAACCGCTGACACTTTATCGGCATATCGCTCGCTAAATCGAATAGTCGAAATCGATATCCGGCATGGTGTGGTCCATCTGGCGCGCCGGGTCTTCGCAGGTCTTGCAGTTGACCAGCTTGGCGGGTACGCCCGCGGCCGTGCAGTGCGCCGGCACGGGCTTGAGCACTACCGAACCCGAGGCGATCTTGGCGTAGTCGCCGATCTGGATATTGCCCAGCACCTTGGCGCCGGCGCCCAGAAGGACACCCTTGCCGATCTTCGGATGGCGATCACCGCGCTCGGCGCCGGTGCCACCGAGCGTCACGCCCTGCAGGATCGAGCAGTCGTCGCCGACGACCGCCGTTTCGCCGATGACGACGCCTGTGCCGTGGTCGATGAACACCCCCTTGCCGATGCGCGCTGCCGGGTTGATGTCGATCTGGAAGAGTTCCGAGACGCGGCTTTGCAGGAAGTGCGCCATCGTATAGCGGCCGTCCTGCCAGACCTTGTGCGCGACGCGATAGATCTGCAGGCTCAGGAACCCCTTGAAAAACATGAAGGCCTGCAAGTAGCCCTTGGCGGCCGGGTCACGCTCATAGACAGCCTGGAGATCGGCCTGGGCAGCTTCGACCAGCGATGCATCCGAAGCATAAACCTTCTGCACCAATTCACGTAGTGTCATGCCGCGCAACGAGTCGTCGCCCAACTTGCGCGCGATATGGTAGGACAGGGCCGAGGCCAGGTCGTCATGAGACAGGACGGTCGAATGCAGCATCGACGCGAGGCCCGGCTCGGCCACGATGGCGTCAGCGGCCTCCTGACGCAGGCACAGCCAGATCGGCTTGTCGTCCGGCGTGATGACCTCAAAAACCTGAGCCATAAACTGCTCCTAACCCAAAACGGCCTTTGTCAGATGCGGAGGCAGGTCCCCGCTAACGGCCATATGGTGCACCCTGAGTGTACAAGCAACGGTTAAGCCGTCGCGAACCTGACCATTTATAACAGCTTTTAGCAGTTGCGAAAAGGGAACGCGGGCATATTCGAAACGTTCGGTCTCATCGGGCTCGGTTTCGGCCGACGTCAGCCCCAAGGCGAGAAAACAGACGGCGACCTCATCCGTCACGGAATTCGACATATCGAACTCAAGGATCTTGCGCATGTCAGAGGACACGAGCCCGGCCTCCTCGCGCAGTTCGCGGCGCGCCGCCTCTTCGGGATCTTCGTCCAGGGGGCCACCACCTTCGGGGATTTCCCAGCTATAAGCGTCAACGGCAAAGCGTTGCTGGCCAACCAAAGGAACCGTGCCGTCGTCGTGGAGGGCGAATACCGCAATGGCGCGGTTCATGAAGCGCACCACGCCGTATTGAGCTGGGTTACCTGTCGGCGCCGTGACCCGGCTGGACTCGACACTTATCCACGGGTTCTGGAAAACGACATCGCAGGTGTGTCGCTCCCAATTGCTGCGTGCGGCGGCCGCCTCAGCCGTGTCCCAGGGGGGAATATTTGTGTGGCTCATACGCTGTGCAATCGCACAGGCCAGCCTATATAGTCAAAGCGATTCAGGAGAGGACCCATGGCCGATTTCAATCTCAACCCCGCCGCTATCGAATTCGGCCAGCCGTTGGAGCAGAGGCCGTCAGCCGAAGTGCTGGACCGGCTGTTTCACCGCCGCAGCGCCCCTGCTCCCACCCTGACCGCGCCGGGACCATCAGGTGAGGAGATCGACCTGCTGATCAAGATCGGCCTGCGCGTCCCCGACCACGGTAAGATCGGCCCGTGGCGGATCGTGCGTTTCACGACCGAGGCCAAGGCCAGGCTGGTCGAAGCCCTGGTTGTTTTGGCGCAATCCCAGCCCGAGGCGAAAAAGGCCGAGGTGGCCTTGCTCAAGATGTCGACGCCGCCTGAAATGCTGCTTGTGGTGTCCTCGCCCATTCAGCCGCACAAGATTCCATTGTGGGAGCAGCAGTTGTCGGCCGCCGCGGTCTGCCAGAACCTGCTGATCGCCGCCGGCGCCATGGGCTACGGCGCCAACTGGATCACCGACTGGTATTCCTATGACGCCGAAGCCAAGGCATTGATGGGCCTCGCGCCCGACGAAAATGTCGCGGGGTTTATCTATCTCGGCACGCCCAACGAGCCGCCGCTGGAACGCGACCGGCCGAACTACGATGAGCGCGTCAGTTGGTGGACGCCAAAGGGTTAGCCACGCCCGCGATAGGTCTGGACGCCGAACTCGGGGATCAGCACGCCTTTGGGCGGCTCATTGGTCTGCCAGAAGACGTCGATTGGAATGCCACCGCGCGGGTACCAAAAGCCACCAATGCGCAGCCAGCGTGGATCGAGCAGATCCTTAAGCCGCTTGGCGATGTGGATGGTGCAATCCTCATGGAAGGCGCCATGATTGCGGAACGAGGTCAGGAAGAGCTTCAGCGACTTTGATTCGACCAGCCAGTCGCCTGGCACGTAGTCGATCACCAGATGCGCGAAGTCGGGCTGCCCCGTTACCGGGCACAGCGACGTAAACTCGGGCACGGTAAAGCGCGCGACATAGTCAATATCGGGATGCGGATTGGGCACACGCTCCAGCGTCGCCTGTTCTGGCGAAGCCGCAGGCCGGGCATCGCCGCCCAGCTGGGTCAGGTTGTCGGTATAATGGCTCATGGCTCCCTATGTAACCAAGACGTGCAAGTGTGCAAGAGCCAGCGCCGGAATTGGCTTTACGCGTACGTCAATTTCATGCAAGGTGTTTGTATAACAATAAAGGTCGACAGGGACCCGTCATGATACCCGCCACGCTTCGCAAGAACCTGCGTTTTCCCGCCATCGCCGCCCCGATGTTCCTGGTGTCCGGCCCGGAACTGGTCATCGCGACGTGCAAGGCCGGGATGATCGGCACCTTCCCCGCGCTGAACCAGCGCAGCACGGACGGCTATGTTGAATGGCTGGATCAGATCAAGGCGGCGCGCGGACCCGATGATGCAGCCTACGGCGTCAACCTGATCGTCCACAGCACCAATACGCGGCTTATGGATGATCTGAAGGTCACGGTAGCGCACAAGGTGCCTCTGGTGATTACCAGTCTTGGCGCCGTCAAGGACGTGGTCGACGCCGTCCATTCCTATGGCGGCATCGTCTTTCACGACATCATCAATGCCCGGCACGCCCAGAAAGCGGCGGAGGCCGGCGTCGATGGCCTGATCCTGGTGTCGGCGGGCGCCGGCGGTCATGCCGGCAACCAGCACCCGTTTGCCCTGATCAACGAAATCCGCAGTTTCTTCAAAGGCACGCTGATCCTGTCGGGGGCCCTTTCGACCGGCCAGGATGTGGCCGCGGCGCTGATGGCCGGCGCCGACCTCGGCTATATGGGCACACGCTTTATCGCCACCGAAGAAGCGCGCGCCGACGCCGCCTACAAGCAGATGCTGATCGACACGACAGCGAAAGACATCACCTATACGGACGCGATCTCCGGCATCAACGCCAACTTCCTGACGCCGTCCCTGGTGAACAATGGCCTCGATCCCAACGCAGCCAAGGACCCGAAGCACAAGATCGACATGGCGCATGAACTGAACTCCGACGCCAAGGCCTGGAAGACCATCTGGTCGGCGGGCCAGGGCGTCGGCTCGATCCACGAAGTCATGCCGGTCGCTGAATTGGTCGAACAACTGTCCGATGAGTTCGCCGCTGCCACCGATCGGTTCTTCAAGACATCGGCGGGGTTCGACCTCTAAAAAACGTCGAGCGCCTGTTCGATGTCGTGGATCAGGTCGTCGGCGTCTTCCAGCCCGACATAGAAGCGGATCGCCGAGCCCGACAGTAACCAGTCATCGTCATCCGACAGCTTGACGCGGCCGCGAATCTGCGGCTCGCAGTAGACAGCCAGGCTTTCAAAGCCGCCCCAGCTGAAGCCGAGACCGAACAGCTTAAGACGATTCAGGAAGGCCTGCGACTTGGCCTCGCTGCCCCCCTTGAAGATGACCATGAACAGGCCGTTTGAACCTGTAAAATCGCGGGCGAACATCTCATGGCCGCGATGGCTGGCCAGGCCCGGATGGACGACGTGCGCGACCTCGGGCCTGCCTTCCAGCCACCGGGCGATTTTCAGCGCCGACTCGCCTGATTGTTTCAGACGCGGATGAAGGGTGCGCAAGCCCCTGATGGCCAGGTAGCTTTCATCGGCCGAAGTGAAGAAGCCCCAGGCCTTGATCGTTGCGTAGATCTTTTTACCAAGCGCCTCATCCGACACGGCGACCGAACCGATCAGGATATCGCTATGGCCACCGACATATTTGGTCAGAGCCTGCATCGACATGTCGATGCCATGCGCCAGCGGTTTGAACAGCACGCCCGCGCCATAGGTATTATCGCACAGGGTCAGGATGCCCTTTTCCTTCGCCAGCTTGGCGATGCCCGGAATGTCCTGGATGTCGAAGGTCAGTGAGCCCGGGCTTTCGATGTAGATGAGCTTCGTGGCAGGAGTCGCCAGGGCTACGACCTCTTCCGCACTCAGGCGCGGGTCGTAATAGCGCGTCGTGACACCATAGCGCCTCAGTTGCGTATCGAGGAAACGGCGGACGGGCGCATAACAGGAATTGACGACCAGTATATCGTCGCCTGCCTGCAAGACGGTAAAGAACGGTACGGTCAGGGCCGCCAGCCCGGTCGGCAGGATAAAGGCCTGGCGTCCGCCTTCAAGATCGGCGATCAGCCGGCACAACTCCGTCTGGGCCGCCAACCCGTCGGTGCCGTAGGTTGGCTTGATGTCGTCATTATAGAGAACTTCGGCGCTTTCCATCAGCACGGTCGAGCCGCGCTCCGGCGCAACATTGACAGGACGGCGGCTATTGGCGCGTCCGTAGGTGGCGGATGTCAGGCGGGTCGTTTCTTTCATAGCAGGCTCCGGGTCGTCCCGCCTTGAACCGCGAAACGCCGACCGTTGCAAGCGATATGACCTAACCGGAACGATCAGGCTGTCTTAAGCCCGTGGCGCTCCATGAATGCCAGCGCACCAATGGCCCACGGCTGAAGCTTGCCGGCCTTGTCGCGCAACGGAAAGCCATGTGTCGCACCTTCGTACAGATGCAATTCCGACGCGACCTTCTGCGCCTTGAAGGCTTCATAGGCCAGTATGGCATTCTGCATCGGCACCGCCGGATCGTCGGTCGTCCCGCAAACATAGGCAGGTGCTGCATCGGCCGGCACATGCTTTTCTATCGACGCATGCAGACGCGCCGCTTCGGTCGGATTGCGCCCGAGCATCTCCTTGAGCGACCCCTTGTGCGCGTAAGGCTCTATCATCGTGATGACCGGATAACATAGCGCTACCACAGCCGGCTTGGCCGACAAGGCATCTGCGGCGTCGACGGGCGCATACGCTGGTTCAGCGAAACGCGTCGCCGCCAGCCCCGCGACGTGCCCCCCGGCCGAAAAGCCCATGACTGCCAGCCGTTCCGGATCGAGTTTCAGTTCACCAGCGCGCGAACGGATGACACGAATGGCGCGCTGCACGTCCTGGAGCGCGACATCTGGACCAGCCGCCCATCCATCGGCCGGCAGGCGGTAGAAAAGCGTGAAGACATGATAGCCCTCATCCGCAAGCCATTGGTCAAGATCACCTCCGGCCAGGCTTGCTGCAATGCGGACATAGCCGCCGCCGGGCGCGATCAGTACTGCGCCGCCATTGGACTTGGTGGGCGCGCGGTGGCTTAGCCACGGCTTGCGGATGTTGTAAAACGCCGTGTCATTGGGATCGCCATCGGGCTTGCGCAGCACCACCCGCTGTTCGACCGTCACTTTTTCTCCACCCGGCACATCACCCGGCCAGATGTCCTGCTTCGGCAAGGGCGGACGTAGACCTGCGACACCGCCCGACTGCGGCAGGCCCTCCTGACCGCTCGCCTGGGGGTTCGATTGCGCGGTAGCAGCCTTGGGCAAGGCCGCAGCCAGTCCCAACCCCAGCAGAAGGCGGCGGTTAAACATGACACGGCTCCAGTGTTCAAATTTGACCACAATTGATCAAATTTGAACGCCAAGAGCAAGTGGTAACTTACGCCGCCTTCGCTTTGTCCGCTTTTCCAAACCGGCCATAGAAGGTTTCGCCCTTCGCCGCCATGTCGCGCAGCAGCTGTGGCGCCTTGAAGCGCTCGCCATAGGCCTTTTCCATGCGATCCAGTTCGGCGACAAACTCCGGTATGCCTATCGAATCGATCAGCGACACGATGCCGCCCGACCACGGTGCGAAGCCCCAGCCGAGGATCGAGCCGACATCGGCTTCGCGCGGATCGGTAATCACACCCTCTTCGAAGCAGCGCGCCGCCGTCACGGCCTGGACATACAGCAGCCGCTTTTTTAGCTCCTCGACCTCGGCCGGATTGGCCTCGGCCATGGTCACCGGGAACATGTCCTTGGTGCCCTGCCATAGGGTCTTTGGCGCATTCCTGTCGGCCGGATAGTCGTAGAAACCCTTGCCGTTCTTGCGGCCGAGGCGCCCGTCGGCGACCATCTTGGCGACTTCCTTTTCGCCGGGGATCGGCTGATAGGCGTCGCCCATCGCCTTGGCGGTTTCCGAGGTAATCTTGGTCAGGAGATCGAGCGCGACGTCGTCCATCATCTCCAGCGGACCGCGCGGCATGCCGGTCATGCGGCCGGCATTGTCGATCAAGGCGGGGGCGACGCCTTCCGACCACATGATCATGCCTTCGGCGGTGAACGGAATGAAGCAGCGGTTGGCGAAGAAGAAGCGCGAGTCATTGACCACGATCGGCGTCTTCTTGATCTTCAGCACGTAGTCGATCGCCTTGGCGAGCGTCTCGTCCGAAGTCTTTTCGCCCAGGATGATTTCGACCAGCAGCATCTTATCGACCGGCGAGAAGAAGTGGATGCCGATATAGTTTTCGGGCTTCGACGAGGCCTTGGCCAGCAGGGAGATCGGGATGGTCGAGGTGTTGGTGCCGAAGATGGCGGTGCTGGCCTTGGCGCCCTTATAGAGTGGGGCTTCGGCCTGCTTGGTCACCTGGTCCTTGAGTTCGGTGTTTTCGAATACAGCCTCGACGACCAGGTCCGAACCTTCTATGGCGGCGTAGTCGGGCGTCGCGGTAATCAGGTCGAGCACGCCCTGCGCCTTATCCTGAGTCATCTTGCCGCGCGATACGGCTTTCTTGAGCAAGTCCTCG
>CAMLPZ010000039.1 GCA_946482045.1 uncultured Asticcacaulis sp. | reverse complement strand
GACCTCTATTATCTCCACCGCTGGGATAGGGCGGTGCCGCTGGAGGACCAGATTGGCGCGCTGGCCCGATTGGTTGAGGCCGGGAAAATCGGCGCCATCGGTCTATGCGAAGTGTCGGCGCGGACGCTAACAGAAGCGCACGCGATCCATCCGATTGCCGCCGTCCAGACGGAGTATTCGTTGTGGACCCGCAATCCTGAGATCGCCGTGCTCGACGTGTGTCAACACATCGGCGCGGCCTTCGTCGCTTTTTCACCGCTGGCGCGCGGCTTTCTGGCAGGCGGTGTGAAAACGACGGACTTCGCCGAACGCGATATCCGCATCCCCATGCCGCGGTTCCAGCCGCCGCAGTTTGAAGTTAATCTCGCGGCGCTCAAACCCTATGAAGAGCTGGCGCGGCAGGCAGGCATCACACCAGCGCAACTGGCGCTAGCGTGGCTTTTGTCGCGTGCACCTAATGTCCATGTCATCCCAGGCACAACCGCGATCGCGCATCTTGAGGAAAACACGTCAAGGCCCGCCGTGCCGGCAGATATCCTGGAACAGGCGGGCGCGCTGATCAATCGCACCACCATTATTGGCGCGCGTTATCCAGCGGCAGTCCAGGTTGAAATCGATACCGAGGAGTTCGGCTGAAGAATCCGATTGCCAGTGGCGAATTCTATTATACGCTATAACAATTATAAGGGCGCGCTAAAGTGCCTTAGGGAGGACAGGATATGGACGCCAGTATCGGCACGACGGCGCCTGCGCCGAAAATCTCGGCCATAAGGATGGCCTTCCTGATCGTGACCTGCGCGTTGATCATGGTGCTGGAAGGCTTCGACATTCAGGCGCTCGGAATAGCCGCACCGGTTCTGATGCCGCTCTTGAAGCTCGATCCCGTCCAGTCCGGCCAGATATTTTCCGCCGCCCAGGCCGGGGTCGTGTTGGGCGCCTTGGCTGGCGGCTTTCTCAGCGACAAGTGGGGCAGGCGAAATGTCCTGCTACTGGCTGTCCTGATCTTTGGCGCCTTCAACCTGTCGACCGCCTTTGTCTACGACTTTACGACGCTTTTGTGGGCGCGCGCCCTTACGGGCTTCGGCCTCGGCGCTGCCATGCCCAATGTCATCGGCCTGGCGGTCGAATACGCATCGCCCAAAAACCGCGTGAAAGCCGTGACGGCGATCATGGCCGGCATGCCTTTGGGCGGCGCATCAGCGGCGCTGTTCGCGCGCCTCTATTTCAAGGACATGGGGTGGCAGTCGCTGTTTTACATCGGCGGCATTATCCCGATTGCCCTGACCCTTCTGATTGTCTTTTTGCCGAATGCCAGGACCGCCCGCGTCGACGACAACGCGCCCCAGACAGGCCAAAACACCGGCCTGTGGTCGGCCCTGTTCGGTGGGGGGCGCGCGGTCAGCACTCTTTTGCTGTGGGTCGTCTTCTTCCTGACGTCGAGCGTCCTCTACATGATCCTGAACTGGCTCCCCAGCCTGATGACCCAGCGCGGCATGGACGTTCAGGTTGGGCAGATGGCATCGCTGGTCTTCAACCTGGTCAGTATCGCCGGTACCCTGACCCTGGGAGCGGTCATCGATCGTTTTGGTTACAAATGGGCGATGCCGTTGGCCTATATCGGCTTCCTTGCGGGCATGTGCGGCATGGCTTTTACTGGGGCTGCGGAGGCTCTTATGATTAGCGTCGGCGTGACGGGCTTCTTCCTGCTTGGGGCGCAATATTCGCTGAATGGTATTTCGCCGATGTATTACCCCAAGCCGGCGCGTGGGCTAGGTACGGGCGCCGCCATTGCTTTCGGCCGTGTTGGCTCGATCACGGGCCCGCTCATGGCCGGTTATATCCTGAAAGCCGGAATTGGCCCCCTGCATGGCCCGAGCGGCGTTGCCCTGGCCATGATCCCGTTGATCATCGTCGCTGGCTTCGCCGTGACCCTGCTGGTGCTGAACGCTAAGATCCTTGAGGATTAGGCAAGCCGGCGACCCATACGAAATTCCCGCGGTGACTGTCCGACATGGCGGCGAAACAGTCGGGAAAAGTAGGCCGGGTCGTCGAAGCCCGTCTGGTGGCAGCAGTCGCTGACCGACAGATCGCTGTACAGCAGCAGCCGTCTCGCTTCGATCAGCCGACGGTTTAGCAGGACCTGCATGGGGGAGAGCTCGCCGGCCTTCTGGCAGGCGTAGCGAAGCTGCGGCTCGGTAACCCTGAGTCTTTTCAAATAATCGTCCAGTTTCCAAGCGTTGCGGAAATTGCGTTCGACCTCCTCACGAAAGCGCGCCATCGTTGTCTGGTGTGCCGTGATCGGGGCGGCGGCGGTCTCGCCGTGGCGGTGCAGCAGCCGCTCGATCTCGGCCATCAGGCCCAGCAGGTTGGCTTCGGTCGCCACGCGATGGGCGGGCGCCTGCCAACGCAGTTCGCGATTGAGATTGGCGATCCAGCGCTGAATGTCGCGAAGCGCGCGGCGGTCGTCGATGGCGATAATTCGGGGAGAGGGCAGGGGGCGATTCAGTTCGCCATGCGCCCGGTAAACCTCATTGAGATAAGCGCTTGCGATGGTCAAGATGTGCCCGGAAATGTCCTCGCTGAATTCAAAGCCATGAACCGAGCCCGCGGGCACCATGACGATATGGGGCGCCGTGAAAGCCAGGCCTTGGCCTTCGCCCAGCACCCGGCCATGGCCGCGGACGACAACGAGTACGTGATTGAGATCGCGGTGCATGTGCGGACGGATGCGGCCTTGCAGCGGCGCCGACCGGTCCGCGATGGTCTCCAGATGCAGAAAGTGTTCGTCGACTTCGCGGGGTGGTTCTCCGAACAGGTAGAAGCGCGGAATGACGGACATGGCTTTCTCAGTTTTGTCCAAGTTTATAGCATCTGTGTGCATGGTTTCCCAGCATGATCGGCGGCATCTTTCGGCAAAAGAGGAGGCCCGGATGGAAACAAGCCAACACACCCAGGTGGTTATTGTCGGCGGCGGTGTCGCTGGCCTGATGCTCTCGCAACTGCTGCATGTCGAAGGCGTCGATTGCATTATCCTCGAGCGGCAGACCCGCGCCTACACCGAGGCCCGTATCCGCGCCGGCGTGCTGGAATATGGCACGGTTGATCTGCTGCGCCGGGTTGGGGTCAATCAGCGCATGGACCGCCAGGGTTTGCCGCATGAGGGCTTTTCCTTGATGGACGACGGTGAGGCCTTCCGCATCGACCTGCACGACCTGGCCGGACGCGACGTCATGGTCTACGGCCAGACCGAGATCACAATCGACCTGATGGATGCCTGCGTCGCGCGTGGCGTGCCGCTGGTGTTCGAAGCTGCCGATGTTGCACTGCACGACATCGATGGCGCGCCATGGGTGAGTTACACCAAGGACGGGAGGGCTCACCGCATCGAATGCGATTTCATTGCCGGCTGCGACGGCTTCCATGGTGTCAGCCGCAAGACCCTGCCGGAGGCTGCGCAGCATTGCATCGAAAAGGTCTACCCCTTCGGCTGGCTGGGCATCCTTTCGGACGTGCCGCCGATGGATCATGAGCTGATCTATTCCAACCACGAACGCGGCTTTGCCCTGGCCAGCCAGCGCTCGCCGACGCGCAGCCGATACTACATCCAGTGTGATGCGTCCGAAAAGATCGAGGACTGGCCGGACGACCGGATCTGGGACGAACTTGCGGTGCGTCTGGGTGACGACGGCCGGATCACGCGCGGACCGTCGATCGAAAAAAGCATCGCGCCACTGCGGTCGTTCGTTTGCGAGAAGATGCAGCATGGCCGGCTGTTCCTGGCGGGAGATGCGGCGCATATTGTGCCACCGACCGGCGCCAAGGGCCTGAACCTGGCGGCTTCGGACGTCGCCTATCTGGCGGAGGGACTGACCGGCTATTACAAGCGCGGTGATGAGGCCGGGCTGGATGGCTATACCACACGCGCGCTCAACCGCATCTGGAAGGCCGAGCGCTTTTCGTGGTCGATGACACAGCTGACGCATCGCTTCCCTGACATGTCGGTATTTGACCGCAAGATGCAGAAGGCTGACTTGAATTATATCCGCAGCAGCCGGGCGGCGCAGACGGCGATTGCGGAAAACTATATAGGCTTGCCGCTGTAAGGCTTTAATCCACCAGCATCAGGGCATCGAGCGCAACGACGCCCTGTGGGTACACCACGACCGGATTGAGGTCGATTTCGCGGATCGTCGGTTCGCTCAGGAGAAGGCGGCCAACACGCGCAATCAGGGCCGAGACGGCCGCCATGTCGAGAGGTTTGGAACCACGAAAACCGGTCAGAAGCTTTGCGCTTTTCAATTGCAGCAGTTCGGCGGTGATTTCGGCTTCGCTGAGATCGGGCGGAAGCAGCCGGACGTCGTGGAATAGCTCGGCCGTCACGCCGCCGAGGCCAGCCAGAATGACCGGGCCCCACTCCGGATCGACCTTGGCGCCAACGATCAGTTCCAGCCCGCGTTCACCCATCTTTTCGATCAGGACGCCGTCGAGCGTCAGATCGGCATTGTAGGCGGCGACATTGGCGTAAAGTCTGGCCCATGCTTCGGCCAGTTGTCCGGAGTCACGGATGTTGAGCAGCACGCCGCCGGCATCGCTCTTATGGCTGAGGTCAGCCGATTGGGCTTTGAGAACGACCGGCCAGCCGATGGCTTCGCATGCCGCCTGGGCATCTTCCAGCGACGTGACAAAGCGGCCGGACGGGAATGGGATCCCGATTGAGCCGAGGATGGCCTTGGCGCGGTATTCCGGTACGATGCCGCGCACGCCTGTCAGCGCGGCGGGCAGAGGCTCCGGTGCAGATGTAGCAACAGCGCGCGCGCTCAAGTCATTTAGCCGCTTGAGGGCGCGAAAAGCGCGTTCGGTGGACGGGAAGCACGGTACGCCTTGGGCGCGCAGGTCGGCGATAAAGTGGGCTGGGATATCGGCGCCTTCATCGAGCCCGGCATAGATGACGGGCTTGGTTGGCTTTAGTTCGGTGACGGCGCGCAGGATCGGCGGGATCTTGATTCCGGTCGTGACCGGATCGGTCTGGATCACGCCCATGACGATCGCGCCGAAGCGGTCATCGTCGAACAGGGCGGCCAGGGTGCGATAATAGAGGTCGGGCTCGACAAGGCCCTGAGCGGTCAGGTCGAGCGGGTTGCTGACGCCGACAAACGGAGGGAGGGCGGCGCGAAGGGCGGGCGAGTCTTCGTCGGCGATTGCCGGCAGGGCGACATCCAGGTCTTCGCAGAGGTCAAGCGTCAGCGCCTTGAACGCACCCGATTCGCCGAATACAGCTGTGCCGTCTGACGGCAGGGCAGGGCAGCGGATAGCAATTTCGGCGATGTCGGCCAGCTCTTCCAGTGTCTCGGCAAAGACCACGCCGGCACGCATTGTGTGGACGCGCATGACGGCGTAGTCGCCGGCCATTGCGCCAGTGTGGGTGGCAGCGGACTCGCGTGCGGCGGCGCTCTTGCCGGGATGGAGGAGGACGATGCGCTTGCCAGCCTGGCGCGCGCGGCGGGCGGCAGCCAAGAAGCGTTGGGGCTTGCGGAACTGCTCGACGATCATAGCGATGACGCGGGTCGAGGGATCGTTGATCAGGTAATCGACATAGTCCTCGACGCCGGAGGCGGCTTCGTTGCCGGTCGATACCGAAAAGCTGAGGCCCAGATCACGGCTGGCGATCGTGGTGCCCAGAACGCACGCCATGGCGCCGCTTTGCGACACGATGCCGATGCCTGCGCGGTTATTCAGCGGCGCGACCGTCGTCTCAACAAAGGTCAGTGGCACGGCGTCGATGAAATTGACCATGCCGAGGCAGTTCGGACCTTCGACCACCATGCCCGACTCACGCGCCAAACGGCCAATTTCCTGCTGTTCGGCGAGGCCCTCAGACCCGCCTTCGGCAAATCCGGCGGAGAAGATGACGGCCGCACCGCATTTGTGGCTGGCGAGATCGCGCACCGCGTCCAGCACGCCGGCCCGCGGAATGGCCAAAACGGCGGCGTCGATGCCTGCCGGCAAGGCGGCGACCGACGGATAGCATTTGCGGCCGCCGATTTCGTCGCGCTTTGGGTTCACCAGATAGATGTCGCCTGAAAAGCCGTTGCGTTCCAGATTGGCCAGAACGGAAGCACCCAGGGCACCCGGCTTGTCCGAAGCTCCGATAATGACCACCGAACGGGGACGCAGCAGGCGTTCGATCGGGTTGACGGAGGTGATCGTGTGGGCGTCAGCAGTCATCGGTTACCACTATGTCTGGAAGGGACGGGAAACGGACGGTCCTCCGTCCCATCGGCTGTCACGCCTTTTGCTTGGACTTGTCGTAGGCGCCCAGGCCAGGCTTATAGGTCTTGTCGTCAATGAACTGCTTGATGCCTTCCTTGCGGCCTTCATTGTCGTAGCTGTTCGCGGCTTCCTGCATCCTGACCAGGTAGTCCTCGGCCTCGTCATAGGCCATGATGCCGACGCGGCGGATAGCGTCCTTGGTCGCCTTAAGCGCCACCGGGTTTTTGGCCAGCAGGACCTTGGCGACTTCGGTGACGCGGGCTTCGAGCCCTGAAAGCGGAATGGCTTCGTTGACCAGGCCCCAGTCGGCGGCAGTCTTGCCGTCGATGTTTTCGCCCATCATGGCGTGGTACATGGCCTTGCGGAACGGCAGGAGCTCGACGGCGACCTTGGTCGCGCCGCCGCCCGGCAGGATGCCCCAGTTGATTTCCGACAGGCCGAACTGCGCTTCCTCCGCGGCGAAGGCCAAGTCGCACGCAAACAGCGGGCCATAGCCGCCGCCGAAGCACCAGCCATTGACCATGGCGATGGTCGGCTTCTGATACCAGCGCAGGCGCCGCCACCAGCCGTAGGCTTCGCGCTGTGCCTGGCGCGTCGCGCCGAGGCCCTTGGCTTCGTTCTCGCGGAAATATTCCTTGAGATCCATGCCGGCCGACCAGGCGCTGCCTTCCCCGGTCAGGACCAGAACGCCGACATCGTCGCGAAACTCCAGTTCGTCAAGCACCCGCATCATCTGGCGGTTCAGCTTGGGCGACATGCAGTTGCGCTTTTCGGGCCGGTTGAATTTCAGCCAGGCGATGCCGTCGCGCACCTCGAAGGCAACAGTGTCTTCTTCGGCGCGGTCGATCTTGGGGGAGGATTCGTTCATGCAGATACCAGGGTTAGTAAAAAAGCTCGTCAAATGGGGAAGTGACCAGGTTGGGTCTCGATCGTGATCCAGCGCAGGTCGGTGAATTCGTTGATGCCGGCCTTGCCGCCGAAGCGGCCATAGCCGGAATCCTTGACGCCGCCGAACGGCATCTGGGCTTCATCGTGCACCGTGGCGCCGTTGATATGGCACATGCCCGACTGAATGCGCGACGCCACGTTCAGCGCTTCGGCGATGTTGGTTGTGAACACGGCAGCCGTCAGGCCGTATTCGGTGTCGTTGGCGATGCGGACGGCGTCGTCCGTGTCTTTGGCGCGGACGATCGATACGACCGGCCCGAAGCTTTCTTCGCCATAGATGCGCATTTCAGGCGTGACGCCGTCCAGGACCGAGGCCGGAATAAGCACACCTTCGCCTTCGCCACCCGCGATCAGCTTTGCGCCCTTTGCGATGGCGTCGCGCATCAGTTCGCGGACCTTGTCGCCGGATTTGACATCGACCACGGCCCCCAGCGGCGTCTTGCCTTCCGAAGGATCGCCGGCCGGCATGCTTGCGGCCTTGGCGGCGAAGCGCCTGACGAACTCGTCATAAACGGCATCGACCACGATGATCCGTTCGGTCGACATGCAGATCTGGCCCTGGTTCATGAAGGCGCCGAATGCCGCGGCCTTGACGGCTTCGTCGAGGTCGGCGTCCTTGAGCACCAACAGGGGCGCCTTGCCGCCAAGTTCCAGCAGGGCAGGCTTCAGCTGGGCCGCGGCGCGGGCAGCGATGATCTTGCCGACATGGGTCGAGCCCGTGAAATTGATGCGCTTCACCGCCGGATGGTCGATCAACGCGCCGACGACATCGGCCGCGTCTTCGGGGGCGTTGGTGACGAGCGAGACGATTCCTTCCGGGGCGCCGGCGCGGCTAAAGGCTTCAGCGATCAGCCAGTGGGTGCGGGGGCAGGCTTCGGCCGCCTTAAGCACCACCGTGTTGCCGCAGGCGAGCGGCGTGGCGATGGCGCGAACGCCGAGAATCACAGGCGCGTTCCACGGCGCGATGCCAAGCACGACGCCGGCGGGCTGGCGGACGGCCAGGGCGACGCAGCCCGGCTTGTCGGAGGGAATGGTTTCGCCGGCAACCAGGGTGGTCAGCGATGCGGCTTCGCGCATCATATTGGCGGCCAGCATGCAGTTAAACCCGGCCCAGGCCTGGGTCGAACCCGTTTCGGCCTTCATGGCGGCGATGAATTCGGGCGCCATGGCCGACAGCTGGTCAGCCACCTTGAGGAGGATGGCGCGGCGGGCATTGGGGCCAAGGGCAGACCAGGCAGGGAAGGCGGCAGCCGCGGCATCCACGGCTTTCGCGGCATCGGAAACCGACGCAGCGGCAGCTGTTGTTGCCAGCTGGCCTGAGATCGGGTTGAGACGCGTGAAGGTGCGGCCGCCCTCGGCCTTGACGGGCTTGGAGGCGATAATCAGATCGAGTTGCGCGGAAGAAACGGTGTCCAGCATGGCAATAGCTCCCTGTCGCGCCCTTGGATGACGCGTTAATGGTTATGTAACATACCTATTATTGCCGGTCATTATTTATTTTGTCGCATGCGCGAAAAAACAGCGGTACAGACGGGAATGATAAGGACCTGGAGAAAGCCTTGAAAAAGAAGACATCTCTTGTTGATGCCGATCCCGCCGAATTGCTGGAGAGCCAGATAGGCTTCCAGCTGCGTCTGGCGCAGCTGGCTGTGTTTGCCGAGCTTATCGACCGGATGAAGGAGATCGGGCTTCGCCCGGTTGACCTGTCGGTCCTGATGCTGCTCGAGGTCGAGCCCGGACTGCGCCAGCACGTGATTGGTGACCGGTTGAAGATCCAGCGGCCGAACGTGGTCGCGTTGATCGACACTCTTCAGGAGCGGGGGCTGGTCGAGCGCAGGGTTGACAAGATCGATCGTCGCGCCAACCAGTTGCGTCTGACGGAAGGTGGCGCGACCTTGCTTCAGGAAGCCAAGCGTATCCAGCGGCGGCATCTTGACCGGATGTACCAGATACTTGAAGGCGTCGATGTTGAAAACTTCATGAAAGGCTTGCGTTTGCTGGCCTCCATGCCGCCGCGCGACAGCACTGAAGACTGAATTCATCGATTGTGTCCAATTCAACGCGCTTCTCAGCGCGTCGAAAAATTGTCGATTTTATTGTTGACAATCCGTCGGCGCTTGGCATTCTCAATAGTTATAAGAACTAACTAATTGGGAGCGAAACAAATGCCAAAGGGAGTTGCGTATCGTCGTGTTTTGTTAACCGGGGCGGCTATTGCCATGGCGCCTCTTACCGCTCTCGCTCAGGAGGCGCCCCAGGAATCGCCCCAGGAGTCGGACGTCGTTGTCGTCACGGGCTCGCGCCTGCGCGGTACGGCGCCAGTCGGTTCCACAATCATCTCGGTGGGCCGCGATGAAATCGCGAAGTCTCCGGCCGTGACGACCGACCGTATCATCAAGGAAATCCCGCAAGTCTTCGATCTTGGCGTCAGTGAGAACTCGCGCGGCCAGTCGGGCGGTTCCGGCAATATTACTTATGGCAACAGCGTCAACCTGCGCGGCATCGGGCCCTATTCGACCCTGATTCTGGTCGACGGCCACCGCGTCGTCAGCAATTCCCGCTCGATCGACCCGTCCGTCATGCCCTCGCTGGGTCTCGAACGCATCGAGGTCGTTGCCGACGGCGCGTCGGCCATCTATGGCTCCGACGCCGTGGCGGGTGTGGTCAACCTCATTCCGCGCCGGAACATGGACGGCGTCGAAGCCCTCGTCCGTTACGGTTCCGCTGACGGCTTCGACGAAAAGCAGATCGGCCTGGCCATGGGCAAGGTCTGGGACGGCGGTCAGTTCATGATCGCGGCTGAGAAGGTCGAGCGCTCGGCCCTGAAGGGTGCGGACCGTGAGTTCTTCGTGTCCGACCAGCGTCCATTCGGTGGCAACAATTACGCCGTTACCAAGTGCTCGCCTGGCACGCTCAAGGCAGGTGGCACCTCTTACGCCATGCCGGCAAGCCTGACCCAGGCTAACGCAGCCAGCCTGGTCGCCGGCACCTCGAACACCTGTAACGATCTGATTGGCCAGGACCTGATTCCTGAACAGGAATACATGTCGTTCAATTCGACCTACAGCCAGGACCTGACGCCGTGGATGACCATTTTTGCGGATGCCTTCTATAGCCGCCGTGATTTCGTCCGCGACCCGGCATCGGCCACCGCCACCCTTACAGTGCCCCAAACCAATGCCTGGTTCGTCCGTCCCGTCGGCTTTACCGGCACCAGCTATACCGTCGACTATAACTTCATCAACGACCTGCCGCTCGATCAGATCACCGGTCATGCACAAAGCTGGCAAATTACACCTGGCGTGCGCTTCAAGCTGCCGAAGGACTGGCAGCTTGAAATCGTATATGGCGTCGGTCGAACCCATGACAATTCGATTCAGACGCGCGGCCTTAACAACGCGGCGCTGAACGCTGCCCTGGCCAGCAGCGATCCGACCAAGGCCTTCGACCCCTATGGCGGCAAGCGTACCTCGGCGGCCGTTCTTGCCAACCTCAGCGATCAGATGTTCATCGCGCCGACGATCGGCCGCTTCGCGGGCGGCGAAATGCGCCTGAACGGCGCGCTGTTCAGCCTGCCGGGCGGAGAAGTCAAGCTGGCGACAGGCCTTGAAGTCCAGCGCAACGAAGTCGATCTGGGTCTTCAGCGCGGCGGTCCCGGCACGCCGATGACGTTCCGCTACTTCAAGCGCAGCGTGATTTCCGCCTACGCCGAGACGCTCATTCCGATCTTCGGCGCAGCAAATGCAGCGCCCGGGTTCCAGAAGCTCGATGTGTCGGTAGCGGTGCGCACGGACGAGTATTCGGACGTCGGCCAGACGACGAACCCGAAATACGGTATCAACTGGATGCCGATGGACGGCCTCACCATCAAGGCGTCTTACGGAACGTCCTTCCGGGCTCCGATCATCCCGCAAATCTATGGTAACTCAAACGGCCTGTTTGGTCAGGCTTACCAAAATCCCACCGGCGGGGCGCCACTGACGGGCTTCGCCTATTCCGGCACCAATCTGGACCTGACGCCGGAAACGGCGGAAACCAAGTCCTTTACCGTCGACTGGCGACCGTCACCGACCTTCAACGCCAGCCTAACCTATTTCGATGTATTGTACGAGAACCAGGTGACCTCCTACCTGTCGGACCTGGCCATCCTGACCCGGTCGAGCCAGTTTGACGGCACGGGCATCATTCTGACCGGGACGGCGGCGCGTGATCGCGTCCTGGAGCTATTGGCACAGGGCATTCCGCTCCTGCGCGGTTCCTTCCCGGGCGGCAATCCCAATAATGTCACGCTGTATGTCGATGGCCGCAACAAGAACCTGGGGGTGTCGACGACGCGCGGTTTCGATTTCGCCTCGACCTACCGCGTTCCAACCGACAACTGGGGTGACTTCCGCTTCCATATTGGGGGTACCTACCTGACCCACTACGAGGCTGCGATTACGCCGGCCGCGCCGAAGATCGACCTGCTCAATACGATCTTCAATCCACTGCAGCTCAAGATGCGTGCCTCCGTTGGCTGGGATAAGGGTCCGCTCAACGCGCAGCTTACGGTTCACCGCGTTGGATCATACGACAATACGGCCATTACGCCGGTGCAGAAGGTCGATGCCTATTCACCCGTCGACCTTTATGTGGCCTGGGACCTGGGACAACACTTCGGCACCAATCTGATCCTGGGACTGGACGCGACCGACGTTCTCGATTCGGGTCCGCCCTATGTCAACCTAGCGCCCAGCGTCAATGGCAGTGGCGGCTATGACGCCACCGCGGCTTCACCGATCGGCCGCAAGGTCGCGGTCAGCCTGCGGGCCAAGTGGTAACCCCCGGATCGGAATGACATCATCATTCCGATCCAAGTCGATGCTTTGGCGCGGTATGTCGAAACTTCATTTCGACATACCGTTCTAGGGCGCAAAAAAGTGCGAATGGATAGTTGAAAGCGAATGGAAGCCCTGATCGACATGCGCGCGCATGTAGCGCTCCGCGTCCTCGGGGCGGCCTTCGACGATCGCCGCGGTAATCAGGCGATGGTCGGCATTGGCGGCATCGATGCGCTGAGCATTGTAAAATGTCGAGAACAGCAACCGGTAAATCGGTATGGTGAGCGTAGCCAGGAAGGTCTGGACGTAGTCGTTGCGGGCGCCTTCGATGATCAGGCGATGCCAGGCGGTGTTCAGCCGGGCGAACTGTTCATGGTTGCCGGTGGACTCGCCCTGGTTCATCTCCTCCTGGATGGCCAGGAGGCGGGCCTTGAGCTCGGGCGCGTCGGCGGCGGCGAAATCGGCAGCAGCAATGCCCTCCAGCGCCATGCGGGCGCGATAGATCTGGCGGACCTCGTCGAGGGTCAATCGCTTGACGGAGGCGCCGCGAAATTCTTCGATCGTGACGAGGCCTTCAGTCGCCAGTCTCTGCAGGGCTTCGCGGACACGCGAACGGGTCGCGCCGGTTTCGCCTATGATGTCGGCTTCAACCAGCCTCTGACCGGGAACGTAGCGGCCCATCCGGATCCCGTCACGCAGGCGATCGGCAACATCGTGGGCGGCGAGGGGCTTGGGCTTTGTGGTCATGAGCCAACCATTCAGGGTGACCGGCTGGATTGTCAACCATTTCGTCGCCTTGTTTCCTGAGTAGCTTCAAGACCTTGTTATGAACGCTTCTGATATTACCCTGTTATTTACCGGCGACCTGGTGTTGGATGTCCCCGACGCCGATCACTGGCTGTCCGGCATCGCGCCGGCACTTCAGTCCGCTGACGTGGCGATAGGGCACTTGGAGGTACCACATACTTTGAGTGTCGATGCCCTGGCCGGGGACGTCCCGGCGCCGGGTGCACCGCCTGAAAACCTCGAGGCTCTGCGACGCGCCGGCTTTACGGCGGTGACTCTGGCCGGGAACCACATTGCCGATTGTGGTGCGGACGGAATCGCCGACACGCGCGCTGGGCTGGACCGGATCGGGATCCTGCACACCGGGGCTGGCAGGGACCTGGAAGAGGCGGGCAAGCCAGCCCTCATCGTGCGCGGCGGGCGCAGGATCGCGCTTCTGAGCTATAATCTCGTCGGGCCGGAAATTGCCTGGGCGGGCCGAAGCCGGGCAGGATGCAACTATCTGCGCGTGGAAACTTCAGACGGGTCGCCGATCGCGCCGGCATCACCCTTGGCGGTCTTTGTCGATGACAAGAGGTTGGCAGCCGAGATTGCCGCCGCGCGCGCCGGCGCCGACATGGTTGTCGTGGCCCTGCATAAGGGGATTGTCCATACGCCGGCCAGACTTGCGCCTTACGAGCGACCGGCCGCGCATGCGGCGATCGACGCCGGCGCCGACATCGTCATCGGCCATCATCCGCACATTGCGCGCGGCATCGAGATCTATAAAGGCAAGCCAATATTTCACGGCCTTGGCAATGGCTGCGTCGTCACCCACGCCCTGAGCCCTGGTCAGGACAACGCCGCGCGCGCGGTGTGGGTTGAACGCCGCAAGGCGTTATTCGGTTTCGAGCCCGATCCGGCCTATACGCTGGCGCCCTTTCATCCGGAAGCGGTCAATGCCCTGATCGGCAAGGTCGTGTGGCGTGCCGACGGCAGCCTTGAGACCGCCTTCTTGCCGGTATTCATCGAGGCGCCGGGCCGTCCCGTGCTGGCCACGGGTGACCGCGCCCAGGCGACTACCCAGTACATATCCGACATTACCATACGCGCCGGCCTGCCGGCGCTGAGCCTGAACGCAGGCGCCCTGGAGGTCGCCGTTGCATGACTGAACCCAAGCATCACGCCTGGCCCCTGCGCGGGTTGACCATTGTCGGAGGCGGCGCCTTGCTGGTCGCCATGGCCTGCGACGCGCTGGGCGTTATCGGCCGTCAGACGGGCCACCCCTTCGTCGGCGCCATCGAGCTTGTCCAGGCGGCGATTCTGGTCGCCGGGTCGGCCGGTCTCCTGATCGCCAGCCTGACGCGCGTCCATGCCACCGTCCATCTGCTCGTTGAGCGGCTACCTGAAGGCATTCGCGACTCGGCGGAGCGGATCACGCGCGCGATATCGTCGCTGTTCTTCATTGCCGCCTTCGCCGGTAGCGTATGGCTCGCCGTGGAAGCCTGGCCCGGCCATGAGGCCAGCGAAGTCCTGGGTATTCCCTATCCGCCGTTGCGCGTCATTTCCTGTGCCGCGGTCGCTGCCGTTGCCGTCGTCTTTCTTTGGCAATCCATTGCCCGGAGGCGGTCATGATGGCGACACCTGAAACGGGCCTTCTGGGGGTCGTTGTTTTGCTGGTTCTTTTGATGACCGGCATGCCCATCGGGGCGGCGCTCGGACTGGTCGGCATTGGCGGCCTTGTCCTGTGCCTTGGCCTTGAGCCGGCTATCATCAAGTCCGGTGTGGTGTTGCTTGAGACCCTGATCCGTTATGAACTGGGCACGATCCCGATGTTCCTGCTGGTCGCGCACCTGTGTTTCTCCGCCAATGCCAGCCGCGACATGTTTGACGCGGCCGCAAAGTTCCTTGGCCATAAGCGCGGCGGTCTTGGCTTTGCATCCATCGCCGGCTGCGCGGGCTTCGGCTCGATCAACGGATCGTCCCTGGCTACGGCCGCAACCATTGGCTTGGTCGCCCTGCCGGAAATGCGCAAGCGCGGTTACGACGACGGCCTTGCCACCGGCGCGGTTGCCGCCGGCGGTACGCTCGGCCAGATGATTCCGCCGTCGGGCGCCCTGATCGTCTTTGGCATTATCGCCGAACAATCGATCGGCAAGATGTTCACCGCCGCACTCATCCCCGGCATCACCCAGGCCCTGTTCTATCTGCTGGTCGTCTGGCTGCTGGTCCGCTGGAAGCCGGAACTGGCCCCGGCCACAGAGCGCGCCCCCTGGCCCGAACGTTGGAAGGCGCTACTCAAGGTCATAGACATTGCCCTGCTGGTCGTCGTCATGATCGGCGGCATTACCTTTGGCCTGTTCACACCCACCGAAGCCGCATCGATCGGTGGAATCGGTGCGCTGCTCATCGCCGCCACGCGCCGGCGCCTGAGTTTCGCCACCCTCTATAATGCCCTGTTCGAGACCCTGAAGACGTCGGGCATGATCGTTACCATCGTTATTGGCGCGATCCTGTTTTCGGTATTCGTATCGGTAACTGGCCTGACCGAGTCCATCGGCGGTTTCATCACCGGGCTGGGCGCAGGCCCCCTGGTCACCGTGCTGGTCATGGCCGTGCTGCTGCTTTTGCTGGGATCGGTCCTGGATGGTCTGGCGCTGATGCTACTGACCACGCCGATCCTGCTGCCGATCATCATCGAGATGGGATTGTCGCCAATCTGGTTCGGCGTCTTCCTGGTCCGCGCCATGGAAATAGGATTCGTCCACCCGCCTATCGGCATGAACCTCTATGTCATCCAGGGCATAGCCAAGGATGTGCCCCTCAACCGCATCTTCGTGGGGGTTCTCCCATTCCTGGCGTCGGATCTGGTGCATCTGCTGCTGCTCATTCTCTTCCCCGTCATCACCCTGGGCTTGCCGGAACTTCTTGGACAATGAATACGATAGACACTCTCCTGGCCGATCCGCTGTCCGCCGTCCGCGCAGCCGCCCACCCTGTAGGCTTTGTCGGCCTCGATATTCCGCTTGAGGTCCTCACGGCCAATGGCTATGCGGCCTGTCACCTGCCATGGGACCGCGCCGTGCCGACGCCACGCGCCGACCGCTGGCTGGAAAGCGGCTTTGGGCCGTGGACGCGCCGCATTCTGGAAGACTGGGCCGAGGGACGTTTCGACCTGTTCGAACACGTCGTTTTCACCCGTGGCGACGACAATGCTCAGCGGCTTTACTACTACGTCTGCGAACTGCAGCGGCGAGGGGAGATCAAGGGGCCCAAGCCTTTGATCTTCGATGTCGCCTATGTGCGTCGCGCGACCAGCGTTGAGCGCACCCGCAAAGCCGTCGCGGACCTGTCCGCGCATCTGGGTGTTGCGGCCGCCGACCTGGCGATCGTTCAAGTGAATACCCGCCGTGCCGCGTTGGCTGCCCTGCAGGCCAGCCGCCAGGCGGATGGTCCCTTCTACGAGCGGCTGGCCCGCGCGTCTCTGTTCGGAGACGTCACGGCAACGCCGCCGTCGAGCACGGCTAGACATCGGTTTCTGCTTGCCGGCACACCGCCGCCGGACGGACGGCTGCATCAGGCGGTCGAGGACGCCGGGGCGTCCATCATCGCCGAAACGCATGAACGGAACTTAAGCTGGCTGGGACAGCATGTCGCTGAAGACGGAGAGCCGCTCAGGGCCGTCGCGGACAGTATATACGCCCGGACGACAGGCGCGCGCACCTTCGGCGATCGGGGGCAACGCCTCGTCGCTGCTGCGCGTGATGCCCAGGCTGACGCCGTTCTTCTCTGGTTGATTGAGGAGGAGGAATCCGAGGTGTGGCATGTACCCGCCCAGCGCGCCGCCCTGGCCGCAGCGGGAATTCCCGCGCTCGTTCTGACCCGCCGCGCCTGGCTGGACGACATCTCGGGCGAAATTTCACACTTTCTGAAAGAGCGCGCCGCATGAGCCTGCTGAATGGACACCTGGTCCTGACCCTTGGAAACATGGCGAAGCGGCCGCTGGCGCGCTACCTGGCTTCGCTGGGTGCGACAGTGGCGCCGTATGACGCGGCCCGTCTTGATGAGGCCTCCTTCCTGATCGACGATCTGGGGTTTGCGGCGTCGCGGCCCCCAAGCGATTATCCCCGTCTGGTCCATATCTCGGTGACGCCCTATGGCAGCTTCGGTCCGAGGGCCACCTGGAAGGGCGGCGAGTTGCAGGCCTCGGCCATGGGGGGCACCCTGCGCCTGACTGGCCAGCCCGACCGGTCGCCCGTCAAGGAGGCGGGGGACGCCTGTACCTTCCATGCCGATATGGTGGCAGGCGCCGGCGCCATGGCGGCGCACTACGCGCGCGCGATCCACGGCCATGGCCAGCACGTCGATGTCTCGATTGCCGAAGTCGCCTTCAGCCGCAATGTCAACGGCATACTGGTATGGGAATTCGACCGGCGCAAACTGCACCGGGTTGGCGGCGCGCTGAACTATGGCAAGGCCACGGTGCGCTGCATCTGGGCGCTGGCCGACGGGTGGTGCTTCCATTCGCTGATGACGGGCCGTTTCGGCGCGCCGGCCAACCAGGCGCTGTCGGACTGGATCGACGAGGTCGGAATGGACAATCCGCTCAAGGGCGTCGACTGGCTGAGCTACAATCGCTCAACCCTGCCGGCGGAAACCCGCGAGGTCTGGGAAACAGCGATTGCCGCCTTCTTCGCCACGCGTACCAAGGCCGAAATGGCGGAGGAGGGGCGCCGACGCGGAATCAACGCCTGCGTCGTCAACGCCCCGGGCGACGTCCTGGCCGATCCGCATTTGCAGGCACGCGGCTTCTGGACGGGCAGCGAGGTGCGCGAACCCTCACGCTTTGCGACTGTCACTGACGGCCCCGCCGCGTTGACGCCAAGGGTCCACGCGTCGCAACGCACTGGCCCGCTTGCCGGAGTTCGGGTCCTCGACTTCTCATGGGCGCTTGTCGGCTCGATGACCACAAAAACACTTGGTGACCTTGGCGCGGAGGTGATCAAGGTCGAATCCCGCACGCGGCCATGTCTGACGCGGCTGGACGTCCAGGTTTCGGTGTCGCAGCCGGGTAATTTCAACGACAAGCCGTGGTTCGCCCACCTCAACACCTCCAAACGCTCGCTGGCGCTGGATATGAAGACCAGAGAATCGCGCGAAGTGCTCGATCCGCTCATTGAGTGGGCCGATATCGTGGTCGAAAATTTTTCACCGGGCACGATGGCCAAGCTGGGCCTCGACTATGCGGAGCTGTCGCGCCGCAATCCGGGTGTGATTATGGTGTCAGGCAGCGTCTTCGGCCAGACAGGACCGCTCGCCTCGGAATGGGGCGTTGACGGCACAGGTGGCGCATTGTCGGGACGGACCTTCCTGACCGGATGGCCCGACCGCGATCCCGTTGTTCCCGGTGCCGTGCCCTATGGCGACGTCATCGTCCCCTATGTCATGGCGGCCATGGCCTCCGCCGCGCTGGCACGCCGGCATGAAACCGGCCAGGGCTGTCATATCGACGCCTCGATGTACGAAATCTGCGTCCAGCAGATGCGCGACGAGATCCTGGCGGCTCAGACGGGGGCGCCGCCGAAACGCCAGGGCAATGACGAAGCCGGAGTCTTCTGGCAAGCTGTCCTTCCGTCGAAAGGCGATGATCGGTGGATCGCCGTATCGGTCAATTCTCAGGCGGAATTCGACAGGCTAATGACCCTTGCCGGCGGCGCCTTGGAAGACTGGACGGCGCGGCACGATGCACACGATCTGGCGCAGCACCTGCAATCACAAGGTTTCGCCGCTGCACCCGTGCAGGACATCGAAGACCTGATGGAGCACGATCCGCAGATTGCCGCGCGCGGATCGCTTACGCCAATCGAACACGCGCATCTGGGCATCTTCGGCCATGTCCGCACGCCGCTCATCCTGTCGCGCGACGCATTCGCGCCTTTCCGTGCCCCCGATATCGGCGAGCACAATCGTGATATCGCCCTCGACATATCCGGTCTGACACCCGCCCGTTTCGAGGAACTGCAAGCGCTTGGAGTATTCAAATGAGTGTCGAGACCGGCCAACGCAGCCGCAAGGACCTGGCGGCCACCAGCGCTGCCACGGCCTACCAGAAAGCCTTCGGCGCCGAGTTGAAGCGCCGGGTGGTCGATGACGGCGAACCGTTCGTGGTCGCCCAGGCCGACACACCGCATGAAATCTTCCATGCCATGGATATCGCCCTGGTCACCAACCAGTGGTGGTCGGCCTACATCTCGGCCAAGCAGTTGTCAGGCCGCTATTTCGATACCATGGTCGAACGCGGCTATCCGGCCAACAGCTGTAAATACTGCTCGCTGGGCCTGGCCTGTACGCTGGCCAACGATCCGAAGACCGCGCCGTGGGGCGGCCTTCCCAAGCCGGCCCTTCTGGTGGCCCGCCTGACCTGCGACTGCATCCAGCACGTCTTCGAACAATGGGCCCAGGCGCTGGGCACCGAGTTTTTTCCGATCGAGGCGCCGGCATGGGAGCACAAGGAAGCCGACTGGTTCCGCCATTCCCAGACCCAGTGGGAACGCGTCTATCAGCCAGATCGTGTCCAGCTTCTGGTCGAGGAAATGAAAGACTTGATCGCCGTGCTGGAAAACCGCACCGGCCGCCGCTTCGATGAGGCGAAATTCCATCACCTCATGGAGCGGATCAACGAACAGGAAGGCTATATCGCCGAAGCCGCGCAGATGATCGGCACGGCCAGACCTTGCCCGGTGTCCATCGCTGACCAGATGCCCAACACCATGATCCCGCAATGGCACCGGGGTTCGGACTGGGCGGTCGATCACGCCCGCCGTTTCCGCGACGAGGTGGCCGAACGCGTAAAAGCCGGCATCGGCGCGGCGGCGAATGAGCGCATCCGCCTGATGTGGATCGGAGCCGGTGTATGGCACGATCCGGGGTTCTACCAGGCGCTCGAAGACCGCTTGGGCGCGGTCTTTGTCTGGTCCATGTATATGCCGTTCGCCGGACCGCAATATATCCGTGCCCTCGATGGCCGCGATATGCATGCCCTTTCGTCGCGCATCTGTTCGATGAACGAGGTGCTGCACCTGCCGCCGTGGATGAACGGCTGGATGACGGCCGAAGCCGAACGCTGCGGGATCGACGCCGCCATCGTCCTGGTGCCGCCCGACAACCGCCTGTCGCAATCGGGTACGCGGCTGACCGCCGAGGCCCTGGAACAGGCAGGCGTTCCGGTGTTGGCGCTCGATGGTGATATGGTTGATGCCAAGAGCTGGAACCACGACCGCATGGTCGCGCAAGTGGCTGATTTTCTGGCGCAGCGCGGGTGTATACGGGGAGACGCCGCATGATGAAGCGCCGCGCCTTCCTTCTGGGCGGCATGGCCCTGGCCGGATGCGCCCGGCCTCAGCCACCAGGTGTGACGCGTCTGACCTATGCCACGCCCTATTCGCCGGGGCATCCGTTCAGCCGCGCCGACCAGACCTGGATGACATTCGTCGAAGAGCGTTCCGGCGGCAGCCTCCGCATCCGGCCGATGTGGTCGGGCTCTTTGTTGTCCTCTGACCAGTCAATGGAAGAGTTGCGGCACGGCGTGGCCGATATCGGCCTGATTACCCCGATCTACGTCAAGGGCGGCGCGCACCTGCTGCGCATCCAGGCAGGCTTTTACAGCGGCGTGCGCACGATCGAGAACCAGGTCGCGCTCTATCGCTGCATGGAAAAGTCCACCACGCAATTCGATCACGAACTGAAAGGACTCAAGGTCCTAGCGGTCCAGGGCGGAAACATGCCGTCGCTGATCACCCGCAACCATCCGATCAAGTCACTGGCCGACCTGAAGGGCCTGCGCCTGCGCGTGCCGTCGGAGCTGTCGGATGTCATCAAGGCGCTGGGCGCTGATCCTGTCAACATGCCGATGGGCGAGGTCTATTCGGCCCTGGCCAA
>CAMLPZ010000038.1 GCA_946482045.1 uncultured Asticcacaulis sp. | reverse complement strand
CACCCGCATATCTACGCCATCGGCGACGTCACCAACCGGTTGAACCTGACGCCGGTGGCCATCCGCGAAGCCGTCGCCTTTGTCGAGACGGCCTTCAAGGACAATCCGACGGCCTATGACTATGAGAATGTGCCAACGGCCGTCTTCTCGCAGCCGCAGATCGGCACGGTCGGCCTGAGCGAAGACCAGGCCAAGGAAAAGGGCATCAAATACGACGTCTACGCGACGAAGTTCCGCATGATGAAGACGGCCTTCACGGGCGGCGAAAGCCGCGTGCTGATGAAGCTGGTCGTTGACGCCGAGAGCGATGTCGTGCTGGGGTGCCATATTATTGGCGGCGATGCGGGTGAGATCATCCAATTGGCGGGCATTGCCGTGAAGGCGAAGCTGACCAAGGCGCAATGGGATGCGACCTGCGCCGTCCATCCGACCGCAGCCGAAGAGCTCGTGACCATCAAGGATAAGCGCCTGTGAATGTGACCTTGCCGCCCAAACTGGCTGACTTCTGGCAAAAATTCCGCGCGGGCTATGCCGAAGGCGTCCTGGTTAACTTCTTTATCCTGTTTGCCATCTTTGCCTATTTTGCGCCGTCGGGCGTCATACCGGCCGCCATGTTCATCGCTGGCCTGTGCAGCCTGGGTTATCTGTCGCTGAAAAAAGGCGCGCCTATTCATCGCTTCTGGCCTGTGGCGGGGCTGAGCCTGGCCATCCTGGTGTTCGCCGTACTGCGTTCAGATTTTGTCGACCTGCTGTTGGCCGGGAAGCGCCTGGGCGACGCCTACTGGACCTCGACACGATACTTCCAGGCGCCGCTGATCAGCTGGTTCACGACCTGGGCCTTCGTCTTTGCCGCGTGGCGGCTGAGTCCGGCGCGAGGACAGCGTGTAGCAGTGTTCGTCGCCTGGATTTTCATCGGATTGGTGGTCATTCAACTCCTCGACTGCCTGGGCAATCTGGCGATGCGCAACGGCATGAATCAGCGCTTCTTCGGCAACGCCCGGCCGGAAATGCTGATCGTCGAAAGCTCCAACCTGAACCTGGTCCTGCTGATGCTATTCTGGCCCCTGGCTTTCCTGGCTATGCAGCGGCGGTGGATCGCAGGCGTTGCCGCCGCAGTCGCGGCCATCGGACTTGGTGGCTTTGTTGTCGACAGCAATGCGCACATCGTTGTGCTTGCAGTCAGCGCCATTGCCTTTTTCGCCGCGCGCTACTGGCCGGCCGGATTGACCCGCAAGGCCATACTGCCTGAGCGTGTCGCGGCAGGGATCGCGGTCGTCGTGACCTTAGCCTTCCCGCTGCTGATCCAATGGCTGGTCAAGACCGGTCTGGCGACACAAATCCACGATAACGTGCCGCGTTCATGGGCGCACCGGATCGAAATCTGGACCTATGCGGTCGAACGCTCGCTGGAAAAGCCGGTGTGGGGCTGGGGGTACGAGGCGACGCGCCACTTCGAGCCAATCATCCCGCTCCATCCGCACAACATGTCGCTTCAGGCGTGGCTGGAGTTGGGCTTACCCGGCCTGCTGCTGCTGGCCGCCATGTGGGGCGGCATCTTCTGGTTCATGGCGCCGAAAAATGTGGCGCCCATATCCCAAAGCAACGGCTTCATCGAACTGTCGGCGATTTCCAGCGGTGCGATTGAAGAGCCTACGGCTGAACAGAAGGCGCGGCCGTACATGCTGGCCGCCGCCACGGCCTATTTCACCCTCAACACCCTGAGCTATGGCATGTGGAAGGCCTGGCTGATCAGCCTGGGCGCGATGATGCTGGTGGTGGCCATACTGGCAATCAAGGCGGTAAAACAAGACGGGATCGTTGCTGATACAACTATAAGACCGTGACTTTACAGTAATTTTTAGTAGATCCTGAAAATATTGCCTGACTGGCCAGTTGAGTTTGTACCTCGAAGCGTTTACATACCGTCCATGAGCAAAGTATGGTCCCCCAAAGACTGGCGTTCAAAGCCAGCCCTGCATATTCCGAACGATTACCCGGATTCGCAGGCCCTTAGTCAAGTTGAAGACGAACTGACGCGGCTGCCGCCGCTGGTGTTCGCCGGTGAAGCGCGCCGCCTGACCGCCGCGCTTGGCAATGTCGCCAACGGCAACGCTTTCCTGTTGCAAGGCGGCGATTGCGCCGAAAGCTTCAAGGAATTTTCGGCCGACAATATCCGTGACACCTTCCGTCTGATCCTGCAGATGGCGGTCGTTCTGACCTTCGCCGGCGGCCGTCCGGTGGTCAAGGTCGGCCGCATCGCCGGCCAGTTCGGCAAGCCGCGGTCGTCGCCCGTCGAAACGATCGATGGGGTGACCCTGCCGAGTTACCGCGGCGACAATATCAACGGCATGGACTTCACACCGGAGTCGCGCCTGCCGGACCCGCAACGCCTGATCAAGGGTTACCATCAGTCGTCGGCGACGCTGAACCTGCTGCGCGCCTTCGCAAACGGCGGCTATGCGGATCTTTACAACATCCACAAGTGGACGCTGGGTTTTGTGTCGTCGCCGCAGGGCGAGCGCTACCGCGCCCTGGCTGAAAAGATCTCCGAGACCTTAAGCTTCATGTCGGCCATCGGCGTGACGCCGGAAAGCCATCCGCAGATCCGCCAGGTCGATGTCTTCACCAGTCACGAAGCGCTGTTGCTGAACTTCGAACAGGCAATGACCCGCGTCGATTCCACTACGGGCGACTGGTACGACACTTCGGCGCACATGCTGTGGATCGGTGAGCGCACGCGTCAGCTTGACGGCGCCCACGTTGACTTCATGAAGGGCATCAATAACCCGATCGGGGTCAAATGCGGACCGACGCTTGAGCCCGACGAGTTGCTGCGCCTGATCGATACGCTGAACCCGAACGCCATTCCGGGCCGTTTGACTTTGATCGGCCGCTTCGGTTCGGACAAGGTCGCCGAGCGCCTGCCGAGACTCATGGCGGCGACGCACAAGCACGGCGTGCCGGTGGTGTGGTCGATCGACCCCATGCACGGCAATGTCGTCAAGGCGGCCAACGGCTACAAGACGCGGCCTTTCGACCGTATCCTGTCGGAAGTCCGCTCGTTCGTCGATATCGCGGCGTCGGAAGGTGTTCACCCGGGCGGTATGCACCTGGAAATGACAGGGCAGAACGTCACCGAATGCACCGGCGGCGCCTTTGCCCTCTCGGAAGAAGACCTGCAGGACCGTTACCATACGCACTGTGATCCGCGCCTCAACGCCGACCAGGCGCTGGAACTCAGCTTCCTGGTCGCCGAGCGTCTGCACGCGTTGAAGGACAGGTCCGTCAAGGCCGCCTGATCCGGTATTACTGACACAGCCTGTCGGTGATTGCACTTAACCGGGAACTCCGTTACAGGAGTGCCCATGTTGCAATTGAGATCACAATTGACACCTGAAACAAGGGCGGCGTTTGCCGCCCTTTACCGTCTGTCATGGCCGGTCGTCATGTCGCGCCTTGGCTTCATGCTGATGGGGCTGATGGACACCTTGGTCGTCGGTCATTTCTCGTCGGCGGAACTGGGCTTTCACTCCCTGGCCTGGGCGCCGACCAGCATCTTCCTCGTGACCTCGATCGGACTTCTGGTCGGCGTGCAGGTCAAGACCGCCCATTTCGTCGGCGCCAACGAACACCATCGCATCGGCGGGACCTTCCAGCGCGGTATGGTCTACGCCCTTATCCTGGGCGTAGGGTCGATGATCCTGCTGATGCTGGCCGGTCCATCCATGCTGACGGCCACCGTCAAACCCGGGATCGCGGCGGGCGCCGCCGCACCGTTGATGGTCTTTGCGCTTAGCATGCCTTTCTACATGGTGGCGGTCGCTGTTTCGGAATTTCTCGAGGGATTGGGGCGGACGCGGCCAGGCATGGTCTTCACCTGGACCGGCAATGTGGTCAATGTCGCGCTGCTGCTTGTGCTCGTGCCAGGCATCGTCCGGCTTCCCGGCATTGACAGCGACGGCGCCATGGGGGCGGCCATTTCGACCCTTGTTGCGCGCGGCCTGGTGACGCTGGGCCTAGTGATCTATCTGTTCACGCTGAAAGAGGTGAAGCCGCTGCGGCTGTTGGGCCGTCATGCGCCGGACCCGCAAGGCGCGCGCGAACAGCGCCAGGTCGGCTACGCCGCCGGGGCCTCCTACTTTATCGAAGTTGCCGCCTTTGCCGGTATGACGGTCTTCGCCGGCCGGATGTCTGAAGAAGCGGTCGCCGTCTGGGCGATCGTGCTCAATTTCGCCAGTATCGTCTTCATGGTGCCCATGGGGTTGGCCATCGGCTGTTCGGTCCTGGTCGGCCGGGCCTACGGCGCCGATGATCCGCCAGGCATTGCGCGCACGGGGCGGGTAAGCTTCATTTCGGCGGCGGCCTTCATGATGGCCGTGTGCCTTACCGTGCTGATCGGGTCGCAGTGGCTGGCGGCTGGCTATACCTCGGAAGCGGCTTTGCGGACGGGGGTCCAGGCCGCGCTATTGCTGGCGTGTCTGTTCTTCATTCCCGACGGCATCCAGGTCGTGGCGGCCCAGGCCTTGCGCGCGCGCCAGGACGTGCTGGTGGCGCCGGTGCTGCATTACATTGCCTACGGGCTGATCATGTTGCCCCTCGGATATCTGTTCGCACTACATTTTAACATGGGCGTGCCGGGCCTGATCTATGCCTGCGCGCTCGCCAGCTGGATGTCAGCCTCTCTTCTGACGGCGCGCTTTTTTTGGCTGGACCGTCAGGCGGCAATGCGACACAAGGCGGCGTAAACAGGAGCGGCGGCATGCTGGACGATCTGCAGGGCAAGGTGGTGCTGATTACGGGCGCGAGCACGGGCATAGGCGCCGCCGCGGCCAAGGGGTTCGCCGCCTTGGGCGCGAAGGTGGGCGTTCACTTCAACAGCAATGAGGCCGAGGCGCAGAGGGTGGTCGACCTGATCCGCGCCGATGGCGGCGAGGCGAAACTGTTTCAAGCCGATCTGGGCCAGCCGGATCACGCCAAGGCCCTGGTACAGGCGGCTGCGGCGAAGTTCGAGGGGCTGGATGTCCTGATCAACAATGCCGGCGCCATGTTCACTCGGACGCTGTTCCAGGATTGGGACGACGCGCTTTACGACCAGGTGATGGCGCTCAATGTCCGCGCCGTGATTTCCGGCAGCCAGGCGGCTGTCCCCTACATGCAGGCAAGGGGCGGAGGCGCCATCATTAATGTCGGCTCGATCGCCGGCAATAATGGCGGCGGGCCGGGTTCAGGCCTGTACGCCGCCGCCAAGGCCGCCGTCCATAACCTGACGCGGCACATGGCGTTGGATCTGGCCAAGCACCAGATCCGCGTAAACGCCATTGCGCCGGGCGTGGTCGACACCGCCTTTCACGCAGCCACTCCGCCTGAGCGCATGGCGGCTATGCTGGCCTCGGTCCCGCTCGGCAGGCTGGGCGCGCCGGAAGACTGCGTCGGGCCACTGGTCTTTCTGGCGTCGAAATCGCTGAGTGGCTACGTCGCCGGCCAGATCCTTCACGTTAACGGCGGGCAGATGATGCCAGCTTAAGCTGGCATCATCTGCTTTTTTGCTTGCGCGAACGCTTCGCTCCTTGAGCGCGGTTGATGCCTGCCGGCGGCCTCACTTGTCATTATTTCTAAATTTAGCGAATTAATATCAATTCCAATAATGCAGAATTAAAAGAGCTTTCGGCCGTATAAGATGGCCGCCGACCCGATCAGACACAGCACAAGCCCGCCGGCATCCCAGGCGTCGGGCAACTGCTTTTCGATCCACCACATCCAGGAGAGCGACGCCGCAATATAGATGGCGCCATAGGCCGCATAGGCGCGGCCGGCTGCGGCGCTGTCGACCAGGGTCAGCAGCCAAGCAAACAGACAGAGCGACAGCACGCCCGGCAGCAGCCACCACGCAGGCTTGCCAAGCTTGAGCACAGCCCACAGGCTGTAGCAGCCGGCGATTTCGGCGATCGCGGCAAGCACATAGACGGCAAAACTCCTCATACCGCCACTGTGCCTGTTCAGACGCCGAGAATCCAGCCTTCTTCCGTGGCGGCAATTTCGCTGTCCGCCTCGCTCAAACCCTTGGGCGCGGCAAACAGGCCGGCCAGTTCGCCCTTGTCGTCCTTTTCGGCCAACGCCGTGGCAGTCAGGCGCACCTGGGCGGCGTCCTTGACTTCGCCAGCCGCGGCGTCGCCTTCGAACAGGGGCGGGTAGACTTCGGTCACAAGCGTGTTGATGCCTTCAAGGGCTGCGTCGTCCAGCGCGCCGAAGCCGGTTTCGAACGGCCACAGTCGCGCGGTCTCGCCCAAGGCATCCATGACCGACTTGGTCGCGGTGATGCCCAGCATGGCCTGGCCGCCGACCACGCCGGCGCCGTGCATCTGCCACAGGCTTTTCGGCTGGGCGGTCTTTTTCACCTGTTTGCGTGCCACCTCTTCGGTCAGGCGGAACTCGGGAAAGTCGCCGAACGAGTCAGGCTTCAGGGTCGACAGCCACTTCTGCGCGGCGTTCTTTGGGCAGCCCCAGAACGGCCAGGCTTCGTCCGTCATCAGCCGGTTCATCTTCGCGGCGACCTGGAAGCGATTATTGGTATTGTCGGCCTTGTCGACGACATTCTGAACCAGGAAGGTGCGCATGGCCTGCCAAGGCGTGCCCTTGAGATCGAGGCGGCTGACCGTGCCACGCGGAAAACCCAGCGCAAATGCCATGCCCAGCAGGATGCGGTCGCCGCGCTTGTGCAGGTCGGCCAAAATGGAACGCAGCAGGGTGAGGGCTTCGGCGCGCGTCGCCGGATTGTGGGCTTCGTACGACAGGCGGAAACGCACGTCGCGCTTCATGACGCCGATCCACACCGAGGACTCGCCCGTCTTCTTGCCTTCGGCGGCACTGTAGTCGACAATCACATAGGCGCCGAAAAGACGTTTCACGGCAGTCTCCAATATAGCGTCCAGAATAGCTTACCGCCCAGGCGTGAGGCCTGAGCGGTCAAGGTGGCGTCGCTTTTAACGCGGCGGTTGCGGGTGCGAAAGGGCTTTATGCAATGATCACGCGCCTGTGCACATGATATCGTCTCGATATCCTTGGGAATAATTTCCAAAAAGTCATTTTCGTTCCGGCGCGAAGCGGTCTACAACCCCTCGTCGAACGGGGAGAGGAGATGGTCATGTCGGAGCTTTTGCGGGTAGGTGTTGCTGGCGCGGGTGTTTTTGGCGGTTATCATGCCAACAAATACCGTCAGGCCCCTGAAGCCGGCATCCAGGTCGAGTTCGTCGGCATCTACGACCTCGATAAGGATCGCGCCGAAAGCCTGGCGGATGGTTATGGCGTCAAAGCCTTCCATGGCGATCAATTCGACGATTTTCTAAGCCGGCTGGATGTGCTGACGATCGCTACGCCGGCCTTCGCGCACGCCGGGATCGCGCTTAAGGCGCTGAATGCCGGGGTTCATGTCTATAGCGAGAAACCGTTGGCGACGTCCGCTGAAGACGGTGATCAAATAGTCGACCTGGCGCAGGAAAAAGGCCTGGTGCTGGCCTGCGGCCATCAGGAGCGGAGCGTGTTCGAAGCCATGGGGCTTTATGACGTGACCGAGCGTCCGACGCGCCTGGAAGCCGTCCGTAACGGCACGGCGTCGACACGCAATCTCGATGTTTCCGTCGTGCTGGACCTGATGATTCACGATCTTGACCTGGCGCTCAGCCTGTCTGGCAGTGAACCAGGAGGCCTCGACGCCTCGGCGCGCCGCCGTCAGGAACCGGGCTACAGTGCCGCTGGCGCCGACGAAGTGACTGCGGAACTGACCTTCGAGAATGGCTCGACCGCCTTGTTCAAGGCGTCGCGCATGGCCGATGCCCGCGAACGCACCATGCGGATCGTTTACCCCAGCGGAGAAGTGTCGATCGACTTCCTCAACCGCACGTTTGAGAATACGACGCCGTTCGCGCTCAATGCCGAGTTTTCCGAAGCCGTTATCGCTAAGGATCCTCTGGGGACCAGCGTCTATCGCTTTCTGGAAACCGTTCTGGGACGCCGCGAGCGGCCGCTGTGTACGGGCGAGGAGGCCCTGGCGGCGCTGAGCCTGGGCCTGGCGATCGATGAGGCAGTGGAAGAGCCGGTCGAGGCAGAGTAGGCGGGCGTTCGTTAAGGACGCCTCATAAGCTTCGCTAATGCGAATGACCCTTGAAGATGATGCCGAAGGCCAGGATGCCATAGCCCCCAAGGGCCAGCCAGTAGCGGTATTCCGTCACATAGGGCAGGGGACGGAAATAGCCGACCACGCTTGCCATGACCAGCGCCACGGACACGAAGAACAACAGTAATGTCAAGGCTGACAGCTTCATGGCCGACGCTTCTTACCACCCCACCTGTCCGGTTCACCGGATGCTTTAAAAACCGCGCGGAAGCGGTCTTCCACAAAGTTATCCCCGACACGGCAAGCGGCGTCAAGGCTTGGGTAAAATTATTGTAAATGCGTCACAAAGCGCGGACGCCGAACAGCAGTTCGTGCAGCACGGCGAATACGGCGAAGGTCGAGGCCGCCAGGAACATGCGCGCATAACCCAGTTCGTCGGGCACGAAGGCCGTTCGGCCCTCGATGATGGCGACGAAGGGCACGATCGAGGTCCGCTTCTTGAGCAGGCGATAGACTTCGCCGAACTGCGTTTCACGCTTGCGGTCGATATTATTGGCGCCCAGCGCGCACACAGCCAGGATAGAGCCGAAAAAGACCCAACTGGCCAGATTACCGTTGCAGATCAAATGGATCAGCGCCCACAGGCCGATACCGGCCAGGATCGGGTGGCGCGAGACGCGGATGATGCCTGACACCGGCTTTTCCGGCAGGCCGCGCAAGGAGAGGAGGTTGCTCGGCGACGGGCTGAGCACCCCCAGTACGATCAGGAGAAAAGCCAGGAAGTTGCCGACCAGCGACAGAATGCGCAGGAACAGGGGCGCCGTCCAGAAGGTGTGGTTCAGGCCGTCATGGTTGCCAAGCGCAATGACGAAGGCCACGCTCATCCACATCAGGCCGACGATCGAGAACAGACTGAACAGGGTATAGTAGGCAATCCTGCCGATGCCGCCAATAAGCTGCTCTTTCAGCGTGGTGCCGCTGATCATCAGGTGGATGCACAGGAAGAAGGCGCAGGCGAGCGCTAAGGTCCACATGGGTGATTTAGATGTACGGAATGAGCGGCGCGTTCAGGACGTCGCCATCGGACTTGGGGGCGGCCGCCGGTGCGGGTGCGGGAATGGCGGGCGCCGGCGCAGGAATGGCAGCCGGGGCCGCAGCGGCCGCCACCTTGGCGGGTTCGGGGGCCGGGGCAAACGGGGCGGGTGCCCGCAGTTCACTGGGGGCCGGGCGGCGCAGGATGGCTTCGACGTGGTAGAACCATTTTCGCGCCGTAACCAGTGCCGCGCGCGGCCCTTCGGCGCGGGCGGTCAGGGCGTCGTTCGGGTCCCACAGTTTCAGTTCGTAGTCCGGATGCGACGGATCGTCGAAGATCAGGCGCATCACCACGGTCTGTACGTTCGGATCGATCTCATCGACCGCCTTGTACGAGCCGGAGTCCAGCGGCTTGTTCGAGCCGGCGCGGACGACGCGGGCAAACACCTTGCCGTCGACGAAGACTTCCAGGCCGAACAGGTCGCCAATCGTATAGATGCGCGTCGGCTTCTTGCCGAAATCGCGAACGATGACGATCTTGTTGGCGGCATAGGAAATGGCGCAGGCAGCGCGGCGCACCGGCTCGATCGACTCGACCTCGGGGCGGGCGCCAGCCAGGGCTTCCTTGACCTCGTCCTCAAGCTTCTTGGGCTGTTCGACGCGCGTTTCGTAGATCCTGTACAAGATGAACAGGATGGCCAGCACGGCAGCGGACAGAATAATCAGGGCTGGCAAGAATGTCGGCAAGATTCGGACTCTGCTGCAAATGGCACCGCCACATATTAACCACACATTACCGGCGAGGTTAAGAGGGCAACGCCCAAATTAGGCGGAAGCCCCGCGAAACAGGGGGTAAGTCCCTATTTTCGTGCAGATTGTGGTTTCGGTGCCGCAACGCTGGCAGGCGAAATTTCAAAACAGGATTCGTCAGGCCCGCATCGGCGCATAGGCTGTATCATCATCCATCAGGCTGTCATCGTCTTCCCACGGTGGGATGTCCGAAGGCGTGTCGGGGATGGGGCGCGCCGCCACGGCTGGGGCGGGCTGGGGTTTTTCAGCCGGTTGTGACGGGGCAGCTTCGACCGGCTGTGGCATGCGCTTAATGACCGCGTCGACGTGCGACAGCCATTTGCGTCCCAGGCGCACAGCTTCGGCAGCCGTCTTGGCGTGGACCGGATTCTGGGTGATCTCGCCGTAAAGCGTGATTTCGATCTCGGGTGTTTCGACGTGATCGAACATCAGCCGCAGGATGACGCGCGAGGCATTGGCGTGATTTTCGTCGAGCAGCCGGCGCGGTTCGCCGCGCTGGGCGCGGGCGACGACCCGCTCATCGACGATCAGCTCTGCGCCTTCGATCTCATCGAACGCGAAGACCAGGCCGTGGGCGCCGGTGTCCCACAGGATGGCCAGGTCACCGGCAGTGAAATCAAGGCCCGCCGCCTTCTTGCCGCTCAGGTCGAAGATGACGGCGTCGGCGGTCTTGCCGAGCGCGGAATGCAGGGCGCGCGACAGGCGGCGGGAGGCTTCGAACCACCACATTAGTCCGGACGCGATCAGCGTCAGGCCTATTCCGGCAAACAGGAAGTAGAGGAGGATACGCGCAGCATGGGCCATGGCAGCTTTAGGCCTGATTATGGCTAAGAAAGCTTTAAGCTTGCGCGCAAGCGGTTAATATTCCGTTGTTATTTCGATTTCGACAGGGACGTGGTCGGACGGTTTCGCTTCGTCATGCGTGCGGCCGCGCGTGTCCTTGTGAATCACCATGCCGGTCAACCGGTCGGCGGCCTGGGGCGACAGCAGGTGATGGTCGATGCGGATGCCTTCGTTCTTCTGCCAGGCGCCGGCCTGGTAGTCCCAGAAGGTGTAGCGGTTGCCTTCCGGCTGAATGGCTTCGAAGGCGTCAGTATAGCCAAGGTTTTTCAGGCCCTGATAGGCTTGGCGGACGGCCGGTTGGTACAGGGCGTCGTCGAGCCAGACGCTTTCCTTCCAGCAGTCATCCTTGGTCGGGATGATATTGAAGTCGCCGGTAATGACGGTGGCTTCCTCGAACGCCAGAAGTTCAGCCGCGCGGGTGTGCAGACGCTTGATCCAGCCCAGCTTATAGGCGTACTTGTCGGTGCCGAGTGGATTGCCGTTTGGCAAATAGATGCCAACGAACCGGATGGGTTTGGGCGCCTCGATGACCGCTTCGATATAGCGCGACTGCTCGTCGCTCGGATCGCCGGGCAATCCCCTGGTGACGTCGCTCAATGGAAACTTCGACAGGATAGCGACGCCGTTCCATGTCTTCTGGCCGTGGACGGCGCAGTTATAGCCCAGCGATTCAAACGCCTCGTGAGGGAACTTCTCGTCGATGCATTTGATTTCCTGCAGGGCGCAGACATCGGGCGCGACGTCGCGGAACCACTCAAGAAGCAGCGGCAGCCGAGCATTGACGGAGTTGACGTTCCAGGTGGCGAGTTTCATGGCCAAAGCTGTAAAGCGGCCGCTGGATTCGGGCAACCCCTATAAGGAAAAGCTTGTCCCACAGCCGCATGAGGCGGTGGCCAGTGGATTGAGAATCTTGAACTGCGATCCGACCAGTTCCTCGACATAGTCGATCATCGAACCAGCCATAAGCGGCGCCGAAATTTCATCGACGAGCGCCGTGGCGCCATCGAAGCTGATCTCACTCTCGTCCGGTTGCTTTTCGCTGACCAGATCAAGCTTATACTGAAAGCCGGAACAGCCGCCGCCTTCGACGATGACGCGCAGCATGACGGGGTGGCCGGCGTCCTGGCTCAGGCGGTTGATATGGCGTGCGGCGGCGGCAGTCAGGGTGATGTTGTGGCTCATGCCGCCAATATGGAGGCATTTATCGGCGAAATCAGCCCCCTAGTGTCGTGATTTCGAAGTTCGTGCGACTTTGATATCAAGCTCGGTGCGAACTTCGAAATCAAAACGACACTAGAAATCAATAAGTTGCTTGTGTCCTATCGATTCTGAAATTCGCCTGAGACCGATATCGAAATCGTGCGAATTTCAGAATCAGGACACTAGGCCGCAAAACAGACTGAAATCCGGCAATTATTTAGATGGTTGTTACGGTTTGTAGTATAGACCGGCTGTTCTTTCATCACGGATGTGCCCATGACCCTGGCAAGCTATGCTTCCGACGTGACCCAAAGCCTCGGCCGCCTCCATGCCGAAGGCGAAGCTTCGCGACGGACGGCCTTTGCCCGCGACCGTGATCGGATCATCCATTCGACCGCCTTCCGCCGCCTGAAGGGCAAGACCCAGGTCTTCGTCGCCAATGAGGGCGACTATTTCCGCACGCGGCTGACCCATAGCCTCGAAGTCGCCCAGATCGCGCGGTCACTGGCGCATTCGCTCAATCTTGACGTCGACCTGGCGGAAACCATTGCCCTGTCGCACGACCTGGGCCACCCGCCGTTCGGCCATGCTGGCGAAGACGAACTGCACAAGTGCATGACGCCGTGGGGCGGCTTCGATCACAACGTCCAGACCTTCCGCATTATTACTAAGCTGGAGGTACGCTATCCGGCGTGGGACGGGCTGAACCTGACCTGGGAGACGCTGGAAGGCATCATCAAGCACAATGGCCCGGTCAGCCATCACCTGTCCGAGCCGTCGTGGAAGTCGATCACCGATTTCAACGCCATGTGGGATCTGCGGCCGGACACCTTCGCGTCGCTGGAGGCCCAGGTCGCGGCCATCGCCGACGACATCGCCTATAACAATCACGATGTCGATGACGGCTTGCGCGCCGAGCTCTTCACCATCAATGACTTGCTCGATGTGCCGATGATCGGCCCAGCCATCCGCTCGGTGCAGAAGGACTGGCCCTCGCTCAACGACCGTATGCTGCGGCTGGAAGCGGTGCGGCGCATGATCGGCACCATGATCGATGACGTCCTGGCTGAGACCGAAAGGCGCATGACCGAAGACCGTATCGTCACGCCTGAGGATGTGCGTTCGGCCCGGCGCCAGATGGTGCAGTTCTCGAAGGGCGTTTACGACGACCTGTCGCGCCTGCGTGGCTTCCTCTTCGAGCGCATGTACAAGCATTACAAGCTCAACCGCACGCGCTCCTACGCGAAGCGGACGCTGAACGCCATGTTCCACCTGTTCCTGGATGAGCCCGACACCCTGCCGACCGAATGGTTCCAACTGGTGTGCTCAAAGGACTCAGAAACGGCGCGGGCCCGGGTCATCTGTGACTATATCGCCGGCATGACCGACTCTTTCGCCATAGACGAACACCGGCGCCTTTTCTCCTTCTAGAATTCTCTTTCCAGGATTCTTACAATCGCGCCGCCGCAAAGGCAGCGCGTATTTATCCGCGCTGTTTCATTCTCATGGTGTTCGCGGACCCGGTTTCGCGCAAGTCCGATGTGAATTCCAGGTCCTTACCGGAGCTTCGATTATGCGCACTTCCGTTCCTATTGTGCCTGCGATTGCGGCGGTGATTGCCTTGGTCGCCGCGCTGACCGCCGTGTCCTGGATGAGCCAAGCCGACACCGCCGCCCCCGTTCCCGTGGTGGCGCAGATGTGACCCGTAAGGCCGGGGCGGCGCCCGCTGCCCCGGCAGGGTCTGTCATAATTTGGGCTGCAGAAGATCCCACAAATTGCCGAAACGGTCGCGGAAGACGCAGACCGTACCGTAGGTCTCGCGACGGGGTTCTTCGGTGAACACCGCTCCGGCGGCCTCAAACCGCGCGTAGTCGCGGCCGAAATCATCGGTATACAGGATCAGGAAGACGCGGCCGCCAGCCTGGTCGCCGATCCGAGCAGACTGTTCCGGCTTTGACGCCTTGGCCAGCAGTAGCCGGGTTTCCCTTGAGCCGGGCGGCGCCACCAGGACCCAGCGTTTGCCGCCACCGAGATCGGTATCTTCGACCAGTTCAAACCCCAGCCCACCGCAGTAGTGCTGGATGGCTTCGTCATAATCGGGAACGAGCAGGCTGATGGCGGCGAGAAAGCTGCTCACCGGGCGGATTTCTTGACCAGGAACATGGCGGCGTCGGCTTCGGATAGCCAGACCTCGGCCGAGGGCTGGGCGGCGAAGGCGCGTACGCCGAACGAGCCACCGGTTTTCAGAAACAGTCCCTTGTGTTCGAAGGTTCCCAGCGCCAGCTCCGCCTCCAGCTTGAGGGCCTTGATGCGCGACGAGTTGATGTCTGCGCGGCGCAGCAAGATGGCGAACTCATCGCCGCCGATGCGGCCGACGCTGTCGCCTTCGCGCACGCTTCCGATAAGGGTTTCGGCGACGTAGATCAGCGCCGCGTCGCCAGCCGCATGGCCGTAGGCGTCGTTGATGCCCTTGAATCCATCCATGTCGAGGTAGATAAGGCAGGCGTGTTCGCCGTAGCGGCGGCAATCGGCCATGGCGCGCTGCATTTCGCGCAGGAAAGCCCGGCGGTTCAGCGTTGGCGTCAGGACATCCGAATCGGCCAAAGCCTGCGCATCGCTGAGCGCCTTGCCTTGCGCTTCCAGTTGCGCCTTCAGGCGGGCGTTTTCAGCCTTCAGGTTTTCGATCAAAGTCAGGGTCGCGGCCGAAATGGGAGCCTCCGCCGGACCTGCCGGGTAGGGAGAGGGCGGGGCGGGGACGATAATGTCCATGACCGGCGTTTCGGCCGGTCGCGGTTCCGGCGCGGCGGAGGGGGACGGTTCGATTTCCTGAGTCTCGAAATACTGGGCCAGCAGGCTTTGCATCGACGCCGTGGTCGCAGGTCTTGGACCTTCGGGACGGCCGGAAGGCGCAAGGCTTGCGGCGGTTGCCGCGCTCACAGGAAAATGTTGCGAGTCCAAAACGATAAACCTGGAACTGACAGAAATGACGCGGCTCATCCCCAACCGCATCGACGGCTATATCAAAGCATAGTCAAAACTATGGCGCAATGTCACCGACGGCCCGTTAACCTCGATTAATGGCAAGATTTTGTGACCTTTGCAGTGCACAAGTTGAGGACAAATCATCCCTTGCAGTGGGAAAGCTTGTGACTATACTCCGCGCCTTTCCAAACACCCCCTGTCGTACAAGGATATCCGATGGCTGAAACCCCTCCTGTGGCAATCATCATGGGGTCGCGGTCCGACTGGGGCGTGATGAAGGCGGCGGCGGCGATCCTGGATAGCCTGAACGTGCCCTATGAGGCCAAGGTCGTGTCGGCGCACCGCACGCCCGACCGCATGTATGATTTCGCCAAGGGTGCCAAGGCTGCGGGTTACAAGGTCATTATCGCGGGCGCCGGAGGTGCTGCGCATCTGCCGGGCATGACGGCGTCGCTGACCACCCTGCCGGTGCTGGGCGTGCCCGTACCATTGAAGGAGGGCCTGAAGGGAATCGATTCGCTGTTGTCGATCGTGCAGATGCCGGGCGGAATTCCGGTCGGCACCCTGGCGACGGGCGAAGCGGGCGCCAAAAATGCTGGCATATTGGCGGCGCAGATACTGGCGTTGAATGACGCCGAACTGGCCCAGCGCGTCGAAGCGCTGCGCCAGGCCCAGACGGACGGCGTGCCCGAGACGGTGGAAGACTGATGGAGCCTCTTAAACTCGGCGCCACGATTGGTATACTTGGCGATGGTCAACTCGGACGCATGTTGTCCCAGGCCGCTTCACGGCTGGGTTTCAAGGTCGTGACCTTCGGTCCGGATAAACAATCTCCCGCCGCACAGGTGTCGCTGGCGTCAAAGGTCGCGGCTTATTCCGACGAAGATGCGCTGGCGAAGTTTGCCGAAGGTTGCGACGTCGTGACCTTCGAGTTCGAGAACGTGCCCGCGGCAAGCCTCGATTATCTCGTGTCGAAGGGCGCCGTGGTGGCGCCGTCATCCAAGGCCTTGCGCATCACCCAGGACCGCGTATTCGAAAAACGCTTTGCCCGCGAGGTTGGCATCGGCACGGTCGATTTCTTTGAGATCAACACGATCGACGATCTGGCCGCCGCTTATCGCGCCAGCCCGACGCCCGAAGCGCTGCTGAAAACCCGGCGCGAAGGTTATGACGGAAAGGGCCAGGTCTGGGTGCGCTCGCCGCAGGACATCGAGCAGGCCTATGCCTCGCTCAATGGGCGGCCGTCGATTTTGGAAGCCAAGGCGGACTTTGTCCGCGAGATTTCGGTGGTGGCGGCGCGTGGCTGGGACGGCAGCGTCCGGACCTTCCCGATCGGCGAAAACCACCATGTCCATGGCATCCTGTCGACGACCCTGGCGCCGGCCGATGTGCCGTTCAACGTCCAGGACGAGGCGCGCGAAATCGCCGTCAAGGTGCTGGAAGGCTTGGAGTTTGTCGGTGTCCTGGCGGTCGAGCTGTTCGTCCTGCCGGGCAACCGCCTGCTGCTCAACGAGATTGCGCCGCGCGTCCACAATTCGGGCCACTGGACCCAGGATGGCTGCGTCTGCGACCAGTTCGAGCAGCATATCCGTGCCGTGGCCGGCTGGCCGCTGGGCGATTCGACCGCGCGCTGTACCGTCGAAATGACCAATCTGTTGGGGCCTGATATCCTCGAATGGCCAAGCCTGGCGGCCGAGCCTCAGTCACGCCTTTATGTCTACGGCAAGGACGACCCCAGACCCGGCCGCAAGATGGGCCATATCAACCGGATCAAATCGTAATGTTCGTCCTGTCCCTGACCTACAAGGTGCCTGAAGCCGAAGTCGACAAGCATCTCGACGCCCACGTGACGTGGCTGCGCGAAGGGTATCGCACAGGCATGTTCCTGGCGTCGGGCCGCAAGGTTCCGCGCACCGGCGGCATGATTTTCGCGCAAGGGTCGCGGGAGGAGGTCGAGGCCATGGCCAAACTCGACCCGTTTTCAGTGTACGGGGTCGCCGATGTCGACATCACCGAGATCAACCTGACCATGACCGCCGAGGGATTGGAAGCCTTAAAAGGCTAAGCCATTGCGCCGATAGCGTTTACCGTCCTGTTTCCGCGGAGGCGTCGGCGCGGCCAAAACGCAGCTTCCCGAGGCTGGCGGCCAGTTGCAGGAAAGCCGATTCCGGCTTGAACGGCATCTTGGCCTTGAACTTTTCGTATTCCATGACAGCATCGATGTTGCGCGATATCTGTTCGGACTGGGCTTCGGCGCCGCGCGACAGCCGTGTCAGCATGGCCGCTGCCAGGATGCCGCAAACAATCGTCCGCTTGGAATAGTGGTTTTCATCGAGCGCCCTGTCGCCGGCCAGGCGCCAGATGAGATCGGCTGTGTCCCACATCAGCCGGCGGTGCAGGTCGATATGCGGCGGCAGCATGAGGAAGCCCGTCAAGCGGTGCGCCAGCTTTTCGTCGCGCGCAAAGGCGTCGATGCGCAGGTTGAGAAGATGATTGATCTTCTCACGGACCTTCATGCCGGGCAGGGCATCCGTCACCTCGGGCGAGGTCAGTGCGGCGTCATGACCACGCCACAGGATGGCGGCGATGTCAGACGCGCCATTGGGCGCGATCAGGTCGCGTTCGCCTTCGCTAAGGCCTGCCGCCCTGGCGCCCGCCTGGAAGCTCATGCGGTTCAGGCCCAGTTCCGGCACGAAGCTGGTCACGGCCTGGGCCAGTTCGACTTCGGCGGTCTTGAGATCGGAAAGGGGCTTGGCTTCGCTCATAATTGCAGGATAAGCGTTCACACGGCGCCCGCCAAGGGGGCGCACGCTCCCAAATTGTCGCAGCGGACTGGGCGTACGCACAAAAAAACGTTACACGAATTCCCTTTTCGCGTTGCCTTTGGCTGGACACAGGCGTGACGCTGATGTATGGGCAGTGCGATCGTCCCGCAGACTCCGTTTGCGGGCTCAACTTTTTTTACATCCCATGGCGGAGAGGACCGGCTACGGCGCGGGCCCTGTCCTCGAAGGGGCCGCCACAAGACCGAATGGAGAGAGACCTCTGGTACAGATTTTCGTCCGTGACAACAATGTCGACCAGGCCCTGAAGGCCCTCAAGAAGAAGATGCAACGTGAAGGCTCGTTCCGTGAAATGAAGCGCCACGTGCACTACGAAAAGCCCTCGGAAAAGCGCGCCCGCCAGCAGGCGGAAGCCGTGCGCCGCGCCCGTAAGCTGGCCCGCAAGCGCATCCAGCGCGAAGGTGGCGCCACCGGCGGCCGTCCTTCCAAGGCCTAACGACACGGATATCTGTATGAAAGCGCTGAGGGCCACGCCTTCGGCGCTTTTTTCATGCTCTAAAGTTTTGTTTGTCGCGGTATTTGACCAAAAACCGCTGTACACTTTTTGCCATGTCGTTCTGGAGCATGCTCCGAAAAAGTGGAAACCGGTTTTTCGGACCAAGCGTGCGACCACTAAGAAATTTAAACCGTGCTCCGTTTAGACTGAAACGGAGCACGGTCTAGCACGGAGACTGATTCTTGGCGACGCAATTGACCGACCCAAGCCTGCCCGATCCCAATGACCTGGCCCTGCTGACCACCGCCATGCCGGCCGATACCAACCCGTCGGGCGATATTTTCGGTGGCTGGCTAATGTCGATGATGGACCTGGCTGCCGGCAATGTCGCCTCGCGCATATCGCGCGGCCGGGTGGCGACCATTGCGGTCGACGGCATGGTCTTCCTGACGCCCGTCCGTGTCGGTGACGAGGTCAGCGTCTATGCCCGTCTGGTCTCGACGGGCCGAACCTCGATGAAGCTGCAGGTTGATGCCTATCGCCGCCCGCGTGAAAGCCTGGAAAAGACGCGTGTCACCGAAGCCAGCTTTACATTCGTCGCCATCGACGAGGACGGCCGCCCCCGCCCCGTTAACCGATAAACGCTTTTCAGCCGTTTAGATTATGTTAATAATGGGGCCCGCGGGCCGGGTGTGCGGGACACCCCGGTAAGATCGGTACATAAGAAGAAAAGGGCCCAACCATGCAATCGACCTTCATGAGCCGTTTCCAGGATTGGCTTGGCGAATGGAACGACGGAAAGACGCGTCAGCTGCTCGTCGTGCTCCTGGCCGTACTTCTGGGCCTTTTGCTGGGCATGGTGACCTATACGATCGCCAAGGCTGTCTTCTACGCCATAGCGCCGCGTTACCCCGACATCGACTTCAACGCCCATTCGGAGTTGCTGAAGTCCGATCCGATCGGCTCCTTCTGGGTGATCGCTGTATCATGGGCCTTCGGAACGCTGGCTGGTGCTTATTGCGCCGTACGCTGGGCCAAGATCGGCCAGTTTCCGGGCTGGATCGCCGGTGTGCTGCTGGGCGCCTTCTACCTGATCGACCTGTTCGTTCAGCCGAACACCCTGCTGATCTTCCTGCTCTGCCCGGTGATCGTCGGCCTGTGTGCCTGGGGCGGCGGCTGGCTGGGCATGTATGTCAATGTGCAGAAGGCGTACAGGGCCGACGTGCCGTCGACCAAGCCGGCCACTGTTGCCGCCGAGGATCCTATTTCAGAATAATAAGCGTCCGGGGCACGCGATCGAGCCGGATCTGAACCGCGTCGGGAGCGTCCTTCGGCGTGAAGCAGGGACTGCCCTTATCGACGCTGTTGTTCTGCGTCTCGGTTTTCAGCGCGACCGTCTTACCGCTGCCTAAAACGGCCTGGCCGCCGGTCGCGCCCTCGAAACAGACGCGTTGAAGATTTGGCACCATCATCGACATTGCGCCGGCGGCCTTTTTTGCCCCAATGCGTGCCTGTTCGATACTGGCCTTCAGCGCCTTGGCGTCCAGGGTCGTCGCCGGCGGGACGGATGAAGCCAGCTTAATGCTGATGCCAATCTTGCTGTCCTTCGGCGCCGACATTTCGATCTGCGTCTTCGCCGCGATGTCGGCCGGGGTCGGTACGGGCCGGATCAGCCCGTCCGGCGCGAAGGTCACGGGCACGTCCCCGGACTTGCGTTTCAGCGTTGCCCGGACAGTTAGCCCCTTCGACATCATATGGTAATTCGGATGAAAACGGTCGCGTTCCGCCGCGGGCAGCTTGAGATAGTCTGCCAGGAACGGAAACATCTTCTCGGCCGGAAAGCTTTTGGTTTCAACCGGCGTCTGTGCATGTGCGGCCGCGGACACGACGAACGAAGCGACCGTGGCCGCCAATAATACCCCCTTCATGACACGTCCTATTTCGGCGGGTTATCGAACAGCGCGTTGGACGCGGCATTGCTCAGTGTGATTCGTGTCGCACCTGGAAATTGCGAGGGTACGAAGTAAGGCGTTCCTGCCGGATACTCACCAGCGCCGTCGGTGCGTGGCAGACTCTTCTGCTGGCCATTGACCTCGACCGTGCCTGAACCGCCGCCAACGAAATAGACGCGGTCGAGCTTCTTGACCATGAAGGACATGGCGCCTGCGATCCGGCCGATGGCATTATTGCCCTGCTTGACGCCAAGCGCCAGGCCCGCGGCGTCATAGGCCCGGCCATTCGGCTGGGGCGAATGCACCTTGATCTTCATGGAATAGGAGCCCGATTGCGGCCCGCTGATGGTGATCTTGGCGCCGCTGTTGAGCTGCGAAAGCGTCGGCAGGGGCATGATGCGGCCATCGCCCTGGATAGTCAGCGGGATCTGCCGGTTGCCGTCGATCAGGGTGATCTTCACCTGCGACTTGTCGGCGCGCTTGATGCGCGCGACGTAATAGACGCCGATCTGCGAGCGGTCGGCGGCGGGCAGGCTCAGGAAGCCCTTCAGGCCCGGAAAGGCGTCCGACGCCGACGCCGTTGAAGTCGAGATACCGCCTTCGTTCGAGACCTGAGGCACTTTGAGCTGCGCCATCGCGGGCGTGGCCACGGCGAGCACCGACAATGCCGCAAGGGACAGGATAATTGTCTTCATCTTCATCGAACTTCATCACCCCAAAACAGGATTAATGCCTAG
>CAMLPZ010000037.1 GCA_946482045.1 uncultured Asticcacaulis sp. | reverse complement strand
GGCCTGCATGCCTGAGGTAATGGCGTGTCCGTCCTTGCGGACACGGCGCCGCACGATCAGGCAGGCCAGGGGCGCCTCGGCTTTCAACAGGCGCAGGGTTTCCGGATCGGCGAGATCGGCGGAGATATGTATCTCTCCGTGTGTGTCCCGGACGGTCTGCGCCAGCCAGTGACCGGGAGACGTTTGCGAAAAGTCAACTGACTCGGCGTCTGGCAAGATAGTCAGGTTGATCAGCCTCTGCTCGACCGCCAGCGGTTTTTCCGAAGCGAAATGCACGCCGCTGAGGTAGAGGACGCGCCCTCCCTTGCCGGCGAGTGCGATCTCATCGACACGGAAGGCGGCATAGGCCGAGCGTGACATTAGCTCGAAGCGATAGAGTTCGCCGCGCGCCCGGATCTCAGCTTCAATATCGTCCGCGATCTCGGCCTGCACGGCCATGTTTAATCCTCTAGATTACGTAGAGATCGACATACTCGTGAACGGGCATGGCCTCAAGCGCCGACTGGTTGAGACTCACGGCGAGGATGCGATCCTGCTGTTTCTTTGGGAAACGGCGCTTAAGGTTCTGGCGGAACTTTTCCTCCAGCACGGGAATGCCTTCGGCGCGGCGCAGGCGGTGACCGATCGGATAGTCGACGCGCAGTTCGTCGGTCCTTGTGCCGTCATTGAATTCGATCGTCATGGCATTGGCGATCGAGCGTTTGTCCGGGTCGTGATAGTCGCGGGTGAATTCCGGCTCTTCGACGCAGAAAATCTTGTCGCGCAAGGCATCGATGCGTGGATCGCAGGCGATGAAGTCCTCATAGTCCGATGCGGTCAGGCGGCCGAAGATCAGCGGGACGGCGACCATGTACTGGATGCAGTGATCGCGGTCGGCCGGATTGTTGAGCGGCCCCTTCTTGTCGATGATGCGGACACAGGCCTCGTGTGTGCGGATCGTCACCCTGGCGATATCATCCGTGGTCTTGCCAAGTTCGGCCAGTTTGCCGTGGAAGGTCATGGCCGCTTCGACGGCGGTTTGTGAGTGGAATTCGGCCGGGAAGCTGATCTTGAAAAGCACGTTTTCCATGACATAGCTGCCATAGGGACGTTGGAACCTGAACGGCTGGCCCTTGAACGAGACATCGTAGAAGCCCCACGTCTTGGCGGTCAGGACGCTCGGATAGCCCATCTCGCCCTTCTGAACCATCAGCGCCAGGCGTACGGCGCGCGAGGTCGCGTCACCCGCCGCCCACGATTTGCGCGACCCGGTATTGGGGCTGTGGCGATAGGTACGCAAGGATTGCCCGTCGACCCAGGCCAGCGACACGGCATCGATGATTTCGTCGCGCGTCAGGCCCAGCATCTGCGCAACCACGGCGGTCGAAGCGACCTTGACCAGGATGACGTGGTCGAGGCCGACCTTGTTGAAACTGTTCTCCAGGGCGATGCAGCCCTGGATCTCGTGGGCCTTGACCATGGCGGTCAGCACGTCACGCATGATCAGGGGTGTTTTGCCGGCCGCGACCGCATTGCGGCTCAGCCAGTCGGCGACGGCAAGAATCCCACCGAGATTGTCGGATGGATGTCCCCACTCCGCCGCCAGCCAGGTGTCGTTGAAGTCGAGCCAGCGGATCATGGCGCCGATATCGAAGGCTGCCTTAATTGGATCGAGCTGAAATTGCGTACCGAAGACCTTGGCGCCATTCGGCACGACCGTCCCCTGGACGACCGGGCCAAGATGCTTGGTGCATGCAGGATATTCGAGGGCTTCCAACCCGCAGCCGATCGTGTCGATCAGGCAATTGCGCGCCGTCGCATAGGCCAGATCGGACTTGACCTCATAGTTCAGCACATAATCTGCGATATCGACGAGCACACTGTCGGGTTCGGGGCGGACATTGGAGATATGGGCGGACATGAGGCGCTTCCTGCTATTTGGCTGACTTCGCCCTCCCCATTTATGGGGCGAGCGCGGCGAGAGTATAGCTCTCGCAAGTGAGGGGACCGCCGAAGGCGGTGGGCGGGGCCTCTATGATTGGGCCCCTTCCGTCATCTCGGCCTTTGGCCGCGATGCCACCTCCCCCAGCCTCGGCGGCAGCCAAAATGGGGGAGGCGAAGGACTATTTCGGTTCCTATGGTCTTTGGTCGAGCGGCACGAACGGGACGTTTTCCGGGCCGGTATAGTTGGCATTGGGGCGGATGATTTTGCCGTCCTGGCGCTGCTCGATGATGTGCGCAGACCATCCGGAAGTTCTGGAAATTACGAATAGTGGCGTGAACATCGCCGTCGGCACACCCATCATGTGGTAGCTGACCGCGCTGAACCAGTCGAGGTTTGGGAACATTGCCTTGATGCCCCACATCACCGTCTCAAGCCGCTCGGCGATATCGAACATCTTGAGGCTGCCGGCTTCCTGGCTCAGTGACCGCGCCACCTCCTTGATGACCTTGTTGCGCGGATCACCCGTCGTATAGACCGGATGGCCAAAGCCAATGACGACTTCCCTGCGGGCGACGCGTTCGCGGATATCGGCTTCGGCCTCGTCCGGCGTGTCATAGCGCTTCTGGATATCGTGGGCGACCTCATTGGCGCCGCCGTGTTTAGGACCTCGAAGTGCGCCAATGGCGCCGGCGACGCAGGAATAGACGTCCGATCCCGTGCCGGCGATGACGCGCGCGGCAAAGGTCGAGGCATTGAATTCATGCTCCGCATAGAGGATCAGTGAGGTGTGCATCGCCCTCACCCATGACTCGCGCGGGCGTTCGCCATGCAGCAGGTGAAGGAAGTGACCGCCGATCGTGTCATCGTCGGTCTCGACCTCGATGCGCCGGCCGTGGTGACTGAAATGGAACCAGTAGAGCAGCATCGAGCCCAGGCACGCCATCAGCCGATCGGCGATATCCCGGGCATTGGCGGTATTGTGATCGTCCTTTTCCGGCAGAACGCAGCCCAGGATCGACACGCCGGTACGCATCACGTCCATCGGATGCGCTGAGGCCGGCAGGCTTTCGAGCGCCGCCATGACCGCCGCCGGTAGTCCGCGCAGCGCCTTCAGCTGAGTCTTGTAGGCGGCAAGCTCGGCCCGGTTCGGCAGCTTACCGTGGACCAGCAGGTGGGCGATCTCTTCGAACTCCGAGGTTTTGGCCAGGTCGAGGATATCATAGCCGCGATAGGCCAGGTCGTTTCCCGTCCGCCCGACCGTGCACAGAGCCGTATTGCCAGCCACCGTTCCGGAAAGGGCAACGGATTTCTTGGGCTTAAAGCCCGTGGTGGGATCTCCTGCCGTATCCATGTTCGTTTCCTGTCGTCATTTTGTTTTTTATTATTTCTGGCCGCTGAACAGCGTGTCGAGCCGGTGCTCGAAGTCCCAGTAGCCAATGCGATCGTAGAGCTCTTCGCGCGTCTGCATGGTGTCCAGAACCGCCCTCTGGTGGCCATCACGGCGAATGGCTTCGTAAACAGCTTCGGCAGCCTTGTTCATGGCGCGGAAGGCCGACAACGGATAGAGCTGGATCGCGACTCCTGCGAAGGCAAGCTCGTCGCGCGTAAACAGCGGCGTCTTGCCGAACTCGGTGATATTGGCCAGGACCGGAACCTTCACCGCATCGACGAACTTGCGGTAGGTATCGAGATCATAGGCAGCTTCAGCGAAGATACCGTCGGCGCCAGCTTCGACGCAAGCCACGGCGCGTTCGATGGCGGCATCTATGCCTTCGACAGCAATCGCGTCTGTGCGAGCGATCAGGAAGAAGTCGGGATCGGTCTTGGCATCCGCTGCGGCCTTGACTCGGTCGACCATTTCCGATGCCGGGACGATTTCCTTGCCTGGACGATGACCGCAGCGCTTGGCGCCGACCTGGTCTTCGATATGGCAGGCAGCGGCCCCTGCCTTGATCAGCGCCTTGACCGTCCGTTCTATATTGAAGGCCGACGGTCCAAAACCGGTATCGATATCGACCATAAGCGGCAGGTCGCAGACATCCGTGATGCGGCGGACATCGATCAGCACGTCGTCGAGCGTGTTGATGCCGAGATCCGGCATGCCCAGCGATCCTGCCGCCACACCGCCCCCCGACAGATAGATGGCGCGATAGCCGGCGCGCTTGGCCAGCAGGGCGTGATTGGCATTGATGGCGCCGATCACCTGCAATGGCTGCTCGGCCGCCAGAGCGTCACGGAAGTTTCGGCCGGCGGAAGTGGTCGGCATGGATGTCCCTGTGTATTTTTATAAATCGTATCGTTTGCAACCAATCAAGTCAAGTCGTGAAATTTACGCACGCGTCAACATCACGGTCAAATCAAAACGCCGGAGACAGGGACTGTCTCCGGCGTTGTCACGTGAACGTGTAGGTGTGTATCAGTTAACCCGGTCAACGGCCTTTTCGGCATTGCGCTCTATGTTCTCAGCCGGCGACTGGTCACCCAGCTTATCGGCGGCATTGTCGACGCCGTTCGGCAGGGCTTCGACGGCGTCGCCCAGACGCTCGCTACCCGAGCGATTGTCCTGCATCATAAATACGGCGCCGACGGCCAGGGCGGCGATGATCAAGACAGCGAGAATGATAATAGCGGTGTTGTTACCGGAAGACTGGGTGGCGGTGGCCATGACGGTTGCTCCGTGAATAGGTATGGCAACCGTATCAGTGTGATTGCAAAATGACTGTGCGGGGCTTGACGCCCACGAGTAAACAACAGATCAAGCCGTTGTGAATTCACTTTTGGGATGAAATGAGATGCCGCGCATGTGAAACGAGTTTTGTTGCGGCGCCGCGGTATTGATGAGACGCTTGAAGCAGTTTCAGGACGGAGGCTCCCATGACGACCGACACGATTTCCGCGCCGATCAATGGCATCAATCAGCAATCCCGCCGTGATTACCTGGCCGAGCAGATGCATCTGCTCGACAGCAACGAGTCCGAGGACCGGGTTGTATCGGGTCTTCAGGACCAGATCGAATCGCAGACTTCATTGCGCCTTGGCGACGAAGATCGCATTGCCCTGCGATCGTATCTTCGCCGCGTGACCTCGCAGTACCGCAGCGGCGAAATGGATCAGCGCAGCGCTCAGATTGACCTCAACAAGGTGCTGATGGCGGCTGCGGCCAACAATCCGGACGTGCTCAACTACATCCATATGGATGCCTGATTGTCAGGGGGTCTCTCGCCCCCTTACGGACCGGTTCTTGTCGATAATGGCAACCACGATCAGCAGGAAAGAGAACAACCGGATCAGATAGATCAGAGGGCTCTGGTCGCTTGTCTGCGTCAGACCCAGCACGATCCGGTCGATCCCTTCGACAAAGAACGCCGCCGCAAAGAACAGGAAGAAGCGGTCACGCGTCGTCGTCCAGTGGCGAGCGAGCAGGAGTGCTATGGTGAAACACGCCATGGCGGTGGCGCCCAAGAGCATAAGTTTCATGCTATTCCGTGTCCCAGATCAGGCCGTAAAGAAATATGAGAAGCGATATGCCGGTAATGACGTGACGTACCATCGACAGGTCGGTCCCAGGCCCCAACATCACCTTGTCGACCATCAGAAGCGCATTCGATACCGTCAGGCCGCAGAAGCATAGGCCGCCCCATAACAGCAGGCGGTAACGGCTGCGGAAATAGGCCGCCAGCAGGAGCCAGGCGCAGACAAAGGCCATCAACGCGCACAGGGCATAGATAATGGCGGCTACCATTCTAGTCCTTTCTGATCCGGAAAGCGTCGGCAAAAGCCTGGACGCGTTTGGGTTTCGAATGGATGATCTTCGTAACCGGAATGAGATATTGCCGGTAAAGATCGGCGCACTGGGCGATAAGCGCATCCATTTCCGGGGTTTCAGGTTTATAGCGGTAAAGCCTGCCGTCCTCGACCACGACGATATGGCGCTCGGCAAGGCCGTCCAGAAGAGCGGCCGTCTCCGTTTCCGAGATGTAGAGATGGCGCGCAACCTTAGTGGCATCCCAAGCCGAGTCGGGATGACCGCGCAGCCATAAGAGCCCCTCCCACTGCGCAACCGAGTCGATATTGCGCAAAAGAAACTGCCGTGCATCGTTCGGAATGACACCATCAGTCATTCCTATGACCTAACGCGACTTCGCGAATTGGCAAAATAAGTTTTTGATAAAATCGCCTATTCCGCGGCCATGCGCGGCTGCAACCGGCCTTTCAAAAAATAAAGCACGCAGCGTTCGTCGGGGTTCAGCCCATCGTCATCCAGCCGATCGTCTATGGCGGCTTCGATCTGCGCCATCAGGTCGCCGTCGAGATAGGCGTTCAGGATTTCCGGATGAACATAACACTTGCGGCAGACGCTTGGCGTATTGCCAAGCCGCTTTGACACGGTCTCGATAGCTGCCACGATGTTTCTCTTCGCCTGGGTTTGCGTATCGTAGGCATCGAACCCTCTTAAGGCCATGGCCGCCAGGACCGTCCCGGTCCATGTGCGGAAATCCTTGGCTGTAAATGGCTGACCGCTGATTTCGCGCAAATAGGCATTGACGTCGCCGGACGTAACGTCGCGCACCCGCCCCTCTTCGTCGACATATTTGAACAGCTCCTGGCCTTCGATATCGGCGCAGGCCGCCACGACGCGGGCAATGCGGCGGTCGCTGAGCTTAAGGTTCCACTCCTTGCCGGACTTGCCTTTGAAGCGGAAGCGCAGGGTCGATCCCGCGACCTCGACGTGCTCGTCCCTCAAAGTCGTCAGGCCGTAGGACTGGTTCTTGCGGGCATATTCATCATTGCCGACGCGAATCAGGGTTTTTTCCAACAGGGCGACGACGGTTGCCAGGACCCTGTCGCGGCTTAAGCCCCGCTGCGCCATATGCTGGTTCACAGTGGCGCGGATGCGTGGCAAGGCCTCGCCAAAAGCCAGGATATGGTTGAACTTGGTGGCATCACGCGCGGCGCGCCAGTCGGGATGATAGCGGTATTGCTTGCGCCCCTTGGCATCGAGCGCCGTCGCCTGGATATGGCCGTTCTTATGTGGACAAATCCAGACATTCCGGTAAGCCGGCGGAATGGCCAGCTTGCGGATGCGAATGATCTCGTCCTCGTCACGGATGCGTTCGCCCATGGAATCGAAGTATGCGAAATGCTTACCGAAGCGCCGGCGCGTGTAGCCCGGCCGTGTATCCGAGACGTAGCGCAGGCCCTGCTCGCGGGCCTGTTGACGGTAATCGTGGCTGTCGAAACGGATGACGTTCATGGTCCGACGCTAAGCCGCAATGCCATCGCAAGACGATGAGGAAGGCCGGAACATCGTGTAAAAAATTCGTGACGCTCGCCATTTCCGAATGCACCTACGAAATTCTTCGTTGACTCGTTACGAAGCTCTTCGTATAAACATCTTATGACATTATCTTCTTCCATTGCCGACGCACCGCTGAAAAAGCCGACCGAGGCCGAGCTGGACATCCTGCGTGTGCTTTGGGCCAAGGGGCCCGCCACCGTACGCGACATCCACGACGTCCTCAGCGGAACCCGCGCCACGGGCTACACGACCGTGCTCAAGACGCTGCAAATCATGACCGAAAAAGGTCTGGTCGAGCGCGAGGAGGCCGGCAAGGCGCACATCTACTCGCCGGCCATGCGCGAAGCGGACATGCAGACGCAACTGCTGAAGGATCTGAGTGAGAAGCTGTTTTCCGGCTCGCCGGCGCTCCTGGCCATGCACGCCCTGTCGCTGCAGCCGGCCAGTGAGGACGAACTGGAACAGATACGCGCGCTTATCGCCGCGAAGTCCAAGTAAGATCAGTACCAAAATCAATACGGTCAAGAGAGGCTGACCATGGTTGAACAGGTTCAAATTCTATTCCAGGCGCTGGGCCTGACCCTGCTACACTTCTGCTGGCAGGGCGCCATTATCGCCCTGACAGCGAAACTGGTGTCCGCCGCCCTTCCCGGCCTCCGCCCGCGCGTTCAGTATGCGATCAGCCTCGCCGCCATGCTGGCCATGGCAGCCGCTGCGACAGCAACCTTCGCCTGGGAGCAGCTACGCCTTAGCCGGGGCGAAACGGCGCTCGGCCAGGAGGCTGTCGCGATTGGCGCCGCCATCGTGCCGCAAGGCCTGGACCCGATGAGTCTGCTGCCATGGATCGATGCCGCCTGGGCCTTGGGAGTTCTATTCTTAGCCTCACGCACACTCAGCGGCCTGTGGGCCATCCACCGACTGAAGGCGCATGCTCAACCGGTTCCGGAAGCGCTGGCCGGCCGCTTTGCCCGCGCTGCCCGCATCCTTGGACTCAGCAACGTCCATATCCGCATGCACCCTGGCATCGACAGCCCGTTCGTCGTCGGTATCTTCCGCTCGATCGTCTATCTGCCGGTATCCGCCGTCATGACGCTGTCACCCGACCAGATCGATGCTGTCCTGGCGCACGAGCTGGAGCATATCCGCCGCGCCGACTTCGCCTGGAACCTGCTCCAGACCGTACTTGAAACCCTCTTTTTCTATCATCCCGCTGTCTGGTGGCTTGGCCGACGCTTACGTGAACAGCGTGAACTGGCCTGCGACGACGCCGCCGTGCGCACGTGCAGCGACCCCCTGACCTACGCCACCGCCCTGCTGCGTTTGGAAGAACAACGCCGCACAACACCTCATCTCGCTGTCGCCCTCAATGGCGATGGTTCCGGCCCCACCCTTCTATCCCGCGTCCGACGTATCCTCGGCGATACGCCGAAAGGAGCTCAACCCATGTCCCCGCGTAAAGTCTCGCGCCCGGCCTTGTTGGCCGCCCCTGTCGTCCTGATCACTCTTGCAGCTCTGGCCATCCCCGCCGCCCAGGTTGTAGCCGGCACGGATGGCGCCCTGGCGAAGATCTGCAATATCAAGTCGCGCGAATCGGTCACAGGTTCATCTGGCCTGGCGTCGAGCCTTGCCCTTGGCGACACCTCCGAAGTCACGGGCCCCGAAACGCCTGCCGCCGAGGCGACCGCCGGCGATGTCGAGCCCAAGGACTTCTGGTCGGGCCTGATCATGCCCCGCAACGAAAAGGAAGACAACGAAGGCGAACGCGACTCGACCTGGACCTGGGTCGCGGACCTGGAGCATGATTTCGACCATGACGCCTTCGCTCGTTCCCACGTCGCGAGCCTGACCGAAGCCGCTGAGGACATCCGCCGTGACGCCGAACAGTTCAAGGTGTCCGACCCTGACCGCGCCCTCCGGATGCAGGCCGCCGCCGACCGCCTAGCGGCCGAGGCCCGCACGGCCCATGACAACACCGCGACCCAGGCACGTCATGCCGAAGCCATGGCCCGCCACGCGGAAGCCATGGAACGTGCGGCCGCCGCTCGGGCCATTGACGCGGAAGCGATCCAGAAACATGCCGAGCGTGAGGCACGCAAAGCCGAAAAGATCGCCCGAAAGATCGAGGCCAAGTTCCGCAGGGGAGAGTTCGGCGAGCATTGGGACATCCCCGAGCCTCCCGCCCCGCCTGCCCTTCCAGCTGAACCGGCAATGCCCGCACCACCGGCTCTCGCGGCACCGCCGGCGCCAGCCGTACTTCCAGCCCCCCCGGCGCCCCCTGCTCCACCGGCCAAGCCTATGGCGGTTATGTCCAGTCCGCTGAACGTAAAGGCCAGGATCATCACCCTGCCAAACGGCAAAATCACTGTGGTTGTCGAAGATACCGGTCGCAAAGCTAATGCTGTGCCATCTGCCACACTCGACGTCATGCCGGCAGCCAAGCCAATGCCGTTACCCGCTCCTAATCCCAAAGCCGACGTCGTGGTCAGCATCCAGACGAGGGTGAAGGCCGGCTAATCAGCCCACGCTATCCCAAATCAAAAAAAGGCGGCTCCATATGAGGCCGCCTTTTGCCATACTAGAGAAGATTCCTATGCCTTGAAGGGCGCCGTCGATTCCCGCGTAATCAGTTCATGTGGAATAATGTGGCGCGGCTGGATATCGGAGGCCCGTACCATATCACCGGCCGCATTGAGAATTTGCAGCGTACGGCGCGCCATATCGAGATAAGGTTGGCGAACCGTGGTCAGGGCCGGCCAGATGGCCGACGCGATCGGCGCGTCGTCGAAGCCGACGACAGACAAGTCTTCAGGAATACGCACCCCCATCCTGTGCGCCACCGAACAGGCCGCCGCCGCCATCTCATCGTTGGAGACAAAGATGGCGGTGGGACGATCCGGCAGGCTCAGCAGTTTTTCGGCCGCGGCGATCCCGGTCTTGAAGGTGAACAGGCCTTCGGCGAAATACTCCCGGGGCGGCCGTGGGCGGCCCGAAGCGTCGAACGCCTCGTAGAATCCCTGCCGGCGCAACAGCGCGGCGGCGTGGTCGGGATGACCCGCGATATGGGCGATTTTCGTGTGCCCAAGCGACAGCAGGTAATCCGTGATATCGCGCGCCGCCAACCGGTCGTCCATGGCGACCGAGGGATAGTGACTGTCGGGAGTCGTCGGTGAAATCAACACGCAATGAATGTTGCGCGTCTTCAAGAGCGCCTTCAGCGGCCCGAAGTCGCACAGCGGTGGCAACAGGACCATGGAGCGAATCTGGGCGTCGGTAATGAAGCGATCGACATTGGCCAGGTAATCGGGCTTATCGTGCTCGAACAACTCCATGGCGACATAGTTGCCGGTTTCCATCGAGGCCATAAGCATGGCGTGGTGGAAGCGGCCCTGATAACCGCTGGCCGGATCTTCGAGCAGCATGCCGACCGAAGTCTTGGTCTTGCCCAGACGTAAGGAACGGGCTTGGTTGTTGGGCCGGTACTCCAGCTTGCTCATGGCCTCAAGGACGCGTTCGCGCGTGTTGTCCTTGACGGCCCGGTCCTCATTCAGGACACGCGACACCGTCTTTGCCGAAACCCCGGCCAACTCGGCCACATCATAAATGGTCGACATAATTTAGGTTTGTAACTCCCGGTGCCGGAACGGCATAAGAATTCATAACGTGGTTGCGCTAACAAGCCAATGGCCCCTTTGATCGACCATCATTAGATGCATTTATAAGCGCAACCCCATGTGATGCAAGCTTGCAACATGCTGGCGGACAAAGCTGAATATTCCATCTCCATAAATGACATCGATGGACAAAATGCTTGACAATTTTTTGTCCGTTGGCCAAGTGTGCCAACACCGGACTCGTCGATGTGCCGAGCATAACAGCAAAAACAGCAGGGTATGTTCAGAACACTATACGTCTATTAGTGCCATTTACAAATGACATCGATGACATAATTTATGTCCAAATAGACAATCTGGCAGGCGGTGCCGGGGATATCAGTACGCGTACACACCGGCAAAGAACGGTGACCTCATAAGCAATAATTCGGACAAGGATTAGGGACGGACCACACATGTCATCACACCTTAAGGATAAGAAGGCGTTGAAGCTGGCGTTCAGCACGCTGCTTTGCTCAGGCGTATCCATGCTCGCGCTGTCTACGGGCGCGATCGCCCAGGACACGGCAGCCACCGCCGCACCGGCGGAAGACCAGGTCGTCATCGTCAAGGGCGTACGCGGCTCGCAACTGCGCGCGGTCGACATCAAGAAACGGGCGATCGCCCAGGTCGACGGCATTTCGGCCGAAGACATCGGCAAACTGCCCGACACCACCATCGCCGACTCGCTGCAGCGCGTCCCCGGCATCCAGATCATCCGCGAAGCCGGTGAAGGCGCCAGCGTCCAGATCCGCGGCCTGGGCCAGACCTATACCCTTATGAACGGCGAACAGTACCTGTCGGCAGGCAATATCGGCCAGGCCCAGGCCAACTTCCTCGACGTGCCGTCGCAACTGATGAGCGGCGTCGTCGTCTATAAGTCGGTCGACCCGCGCACACCGCTGGCCGGCATTTCGGGCACGATCGACCTGCAGACCCGTCGCCCGTTCCAGATGCCGAAGGGCCTCAGCCTGACGGGCGCCGCCGAAGCTTCGCGCGGCGACTACACCAAGGAAAACGACTATATGGTCAATGGGCTCGCCGCATGGCGAAATGACCGTGTCGGCATCCTGGCCAGCGTCGCCATCGGCGACACGACCAACGGCAACAACTACTCCGGCTCCGGCGGCGGCGTCTTCTCGCAGAACGACTGGGGCGCGGGCCAGCCGCAGAACTTTATCGCCCCGCACGGCTTCGAAGTCTACAACCGCGCGATCCAGCGCAAGCGTACCGGTGCCAACCTGTCGTTCCAGGCCAAGCTGGACGACGGCTGGACCCTGACCGGTGACGTGTTCTACGCCAAGCTCGAAGAACACAACCGCGCCATGGGTCTCAACATCTCGAACCGCTGGGATGGCGGCGCGTTCGCGACCTGGCTGACGCCGGACGAATATTCCGACACCGGCCTGGATGATTCGAACGGGACGCCATGGTGGAACGTGTCGTCCTATGACATCAACGCCCAGTGGCTGAACTCGTTTACCGTCAACCGGACCAACAATTCGGAATCGACCAACTATAACCTCGAGCTGAAGTACGACAACGGCGGCAAGTTCACCGCCGAAACCCGCTTTATCAGCGCCCGCGCCAGCCGCCTGTCCATGAACGGCCAGGTCCAGGGCGACCTGTCGAACTGGCAGTATGATGCGGCGGCGCCGGGTGAGTTCACCCTGTTCCGCAACCCGGACGACCGCTCGCGCGGCACCTTCTACTCGGCCGACATCTGCGCCAAGTTCCCGGCCTCGCAGCGCTCGAATGCCATCACCGGTTCGGCCGGCGGCTGCTACCTGAACCCGAACCCGGAAGGTTATAACTCCAACCCGCTCCTGCACGTCGACTTCTCGGGCGGCAATGCAGTGTTCGACGGCTTTGGCGACGTCATGGCCCGCGCAGGCGGCCTGGGTGCCGGCAAGACGACCGCCGACTACATGGCCAACCTGAACTCCTACCGCGTCGGCGCTTTCTCCTCGGAAGGCAACAACGACGCATCGTCGACGCTCAACGTCGCCCGCGCCGACGGCCATTACCGCTTCGACGAAAAGGCACTCGGCATCTTCACGAAGCTCGATGCCGGTGTCCGCGTCAGCCAACGTACGACCGATATCGAACAGTTCCACCTGTTCTCGAACTTCTACGCCGGCAAGGGCGTCCAGGCCAATGGCCAGCCCGTTCCGGCCACGGGCTGCCTGGCCCAGTGGAAAGCCATCGACGTCGTGATGGACCAGGGCCAGTGCTCCGCCGGCGAAATGGTACCGTCGGCCGCCAACCCGGCTGTCATGGTGTTCCAGGGCTATACGGTCAACAAGCCGACCCGCATCGACGAATTCAACAATGTCGTCTTCGTCGAAGGCCTGGGCGGTGACACCGCCTCTGGCATTCCGGGCTTCTGGGCGGTCGATCCGAAAGACTTCGACGATGTCCGTTCGTTCCACGAGAAGGTCTTCGGCGGCGCCGTGCCGATCACGGTCCCGGGCCAAACTTACGAAGTCAACATGTACGAGAACAATGTCTACGCTTCGGGCGAATTCGAAGCCGGCATCTTCTCGGGTAACATCGGCGTCCGCGTCATCCAGACCGAGTTGAACGTCAAGCAGAACGTGACGGGCGATACCCTCGCCTATGGTGACACCAATGCCGACACCGGCGACACGGTCACCAACCGCAAGTATACCGACGTCCTGCCGTCGCTGAACATCAATGCCGATATTTCTGACCAGTTCAAGGTGCGCTTCGGCTACGCCAAGACCATGCAACCGCTGGATCTCGGCAACTACGGCGGTTCGATCAAGATCAACACCAATGACGATCCTGGGCATGTTCCGCCGCGTCGCGTGGTCACCTCGGCCAACTCGAACGGCAATCCGTACCTCGATCCGTGGCGTTCGACCAACACCAACCTGTCGGCGGAATACTATCTCGGCCGCGGTTCGGTCCTCAGCGCCGCCATCTTCGACATGCAGATCGACAGCTTCGTCGTTGGCGGTCAGATCCTGTCGGCGCCTGGCCAGTTCGTCAACTCAGACGGTTCGCCTGCCGGCGCCGTGCCGATCTTCCTGCCCATCCAGGGCAGCGGCGGCAAGGTCCAGGGCCTCGAACTGGGCGCCAAGCTTGCCTTCGCCGACTTCATCGACGGCGGCTTCCTGTCCAACCTGGGTGTCGACACCAACTACACCTACTCGCCGTCCGAATCCGGCGATGTCGGTCTCGACGGCGAAAAGCTGCCCTTCTTCAACAACTCGCGCGATCAGTTCAACCTGATCGGCTGGTATCAGGACGACAAGCTGCAGATCCGCGTCGCTTACAACTACCGCAGCGAGCGCCTGCAGAATATCGCGAGCCTGGTGGACAACTCGAAGATTCCGATCTTCGCCGAAGCCACCAACTTCATCGACGTCAACGCCACCTACGATGTCACCGACCGCGTGTCGCTGTACTTCAACGGCTCGAACGTGACGGGCGAAACGGAGACGTACAACTATCACTTCGGCGACTCGAAGCAGTACGCGTTCCAGAACCAGTTCGAACCGCGTTACACCCTGGGCGTCCGCGCCAAGTGGTAAGCTGATCCGCACCGGGTGGCCTTTTGCGGCCTCCCGGTGCGGCCTGCCTTTGCGCAACCGGCGCGTCCGGAGCGCACACAAGTCACATATCCTTCATGCGCACATAGCTCCCTGGGTGTGTGCGTACCGGGTATGTGATCCAGGAACGTTAGGGTTTGGTTCTCCTGCCCCATTGGTTTCTGTCTTCCCCAACTGACAAGTCCGCAGCCTGTATCCGCGGACGTGATTTCCCTCCCGTGCAAATTGGCTTAAGACTTTTGCACGGGAGCTTTTTTCCGAAACCTTTATACGGACCAGGCGTCAGACCCGGCCGTTCCGGGGAGCACCATGAAGCGTATCGAAGAGGGAAAACCTCTGTCTCGTCTCGTTATTCTGGGCGGTGGGACCGCCGGCTGGATGACCGCGGCATCACTGGTGCATCACTATCGCCACACGCCGATCGAAATTACCCTGATCGAGTCGCTCTCTATCGGCACGATCGGCGTCGGCGAAGCCACAATCCCGACCCTGCGCCGCTTCTACGCCGCGCTGGGCATGACCGACTACGACGTCATCGCCGCCACAAGTGCCTCGTGCAAGCTCGGCATCCGCTTCAATGGCTGGAAGCAGGAAGGCGAAAGCTTCATTCACCCCTTCGGCGCCTTTGGCCACGACCTGAACGGCGTAGGATTTCATCATTTCTGGAATAAGTACCGCGACACCTTCGGCCTGAAGGACATCGATGACTACGCGCTTGGCGCCGCGCTGGCCAAGGCCGGCAAGTTCGCCCTGCCCTCGCCGACTTTAGATTCCTACACGCAGTTCGACTGGGCGCTGCATTTCGATGCCGGTCTGTTCGCCAATTACCTGCGTGATTTCGCGAAAGCACGCGGTGTCCGTCATATCGACGCCGTGCTGAAGGACGTCACGCTCGATCCGGAGAATGGCCACATCAATGCGCTGAACCTCGATACCGGCCAGTCGGTCGAAGGCGACCTGTTCATCGATTGCTCGGGCTTCCAGGCGCTTTTGATCAGCAAGGCCTTGGGCGTCGGCTACGAGGACTACGGCCAGTGGCTGTTCTGCGATAGCGCCGTCGCCCAGCAGAGCGAGCGCGTCGCCGTGCCGAACAGCTACACAGACGTAACGGCACGTCCGGCCGGCTGGCAGTGGCATATTCCTTTGCAGCACCGCTCCGGCAATGGTCACGTCTACGCGTCAGCGCACATGTCCGATGACGAGGCCATCGGCATACTGGCCGACAGCCTGCCAGGTGAAGCCGTCACCGAGCCGCGCGTCATCCGCTTCCGTCCCGGCCGGCGCGTCAAGGCCTGGGAAAAGAACTGCATTGCCATAGGCCTCAGTTCCGGCTTTCTGGAACCGTTGGAGTCAACCTCGATCGCCCTCATCCAAACCGGCATCGAGCGCATCCAGATGCTGCTGCCCATCAATGGCTTCGACGAGATGCTCATTGACGAGCACAATGACATGGCGCGTCGCGAGATGGAGCGCACACGCGACTTCATCATCCTGCACTACAAGCTCAATCAGCGCGGCGACACGGATTTCTGGAAGCAGGCGGCCGCCATGGACCTGCCCGACACGCTCCAGCGCAAGATCGATCTCTATGAACGCCGCGGCCACTTCGTACGCTACCGCTGGGAGATGTTTCACCCAGCCTCATGGCTGGCCATCTATGCCGGCTTTGGTGTCTGGCCCGACAGCATTGATCCGGCGGTGGCGCAACTGAGCCCGGCCGAAGTCCAGGCCAGCTTCATGCATATGCGCCGCGAGATCGATGCGACCGTCAAGGCCGCGCCACCGCACCGCGCCTTTCTCGACCACTGTAACCGCCTTTCGGGAGGACACCGTGTCTCCGCATAAAGATCCGCAAATACCACAAAGCCAGATGAAAGATCCGAACGAAATCCGCGACATCGTCATCTGCGGGGGCGGCACGGCCGGTTGGATGGCGGCGGCGTTGTTTTCCGTCCATATGCCGGGCGCCAATGTCCGGCTGATTGAGTCAGAAGAAATCGGTACGATTGGCGTCGGAGAATCGACCATCCCGCCGTTTCTCGGCCTGATCAAAAATCTCGGCATCAACGAACAGGACTTCATCCAGAAGACGCAAGCCAGCTTCAAGCTCGGCATCCGCTTCGAGAACTGGCTGACCAAGGACCACAGCTATTTCCATCCGTTCGGCCAGATCGGCGCCGCCATTGAAGGCAATGACTTCTATCATTGCTGGCTGAAGGCAAAGCTCGAAGGCCACGACAGCCAGTTGCAGGACTTCGCTCCTGCCTCGGTAATGGCGGCTGAGGGCCGGTTCATGCTGCCGCAAAAGGCGCCGCGCACCCCGATCGCCTCGGCCAACTATGCCCTGCATGTCGACGCCAAGCTGGTGGCGCAGTATCTGAGGAAGCACGCCGAAAAGTTCGGCACGACTCGAACCGAAGGCCTGATCGAAACCGTCAACCAGGCGCCGAACGGCAATGTCCGCTCACTGGTGCTCAAGTCCGGCGAGGAGATCGGCGGCGACCTGTTTATCGACTGCACCGGTTTCCGGGCGCTGTTGATCGGCAAGACTTTAGGCGTCGGCTACGAAAGCTGGGCTGACCAGCTCTTGTGTAACCGCGCCGTCGTCTGCCAGACCGAGAATGTCGGCGAGCCCGCCCCCTATACGCTTGCGCAGGCGCAGGACTATGGCTGGCGCTGGCGCATCCCTTTGCAGCACCGTTCGGGCAATGGCTACGTCTTCTGCAAGGACTATATCACCGATGACGAAGCGACCGCGACCCTTCTCAGCCAGGTCGAAGGCAAGGTCGTGGCTGGCCCGATGATCATTCCGTTCACGACCGGCATCCGCAAGCAAGTCTGGTCGAAAAACGTCCTCTCCCTGGGGCTGGCATCGGGCTTTATCGAGCCACTCGAATCGACGGCGATCCACCTCGTCTACCGCACGCTCGACTTCTTCTTCCGCTACTTCCCGGACAAGTCGTTCAATCCGGCGCTGCAGGCCGATTTCAACCGCCGCATCTATAATGACTACGATGAGATCAAGGACTTCATCATCCTGCACTATTGCGTGACGAGGCGCGATGACACCGCGTTCTGGCGGCGCGTCAAGTCGGACCCAATCCCCGACAGTTTGCGCGCCAAGCTTGATGTCTTCCGCGCCTCAGGAGCGTTACGCGAAACCGGTCCAGAAGAACTGTTCCGCCAGCCGTCGTGGTATTCGGTGCTGGAAGGCATGGGGGTCAGGCCCTATCGCTACAACTTCCTGACCGACAGGCTGGATAGTGCACAATTGCATCCTTTGCTAAACGAAGTGAAGCCGCAGTTGCAGAGTTTCGTGCAAACCTTGCCAGCGTTGTCAGACTTCCTTAGAACCTATTGTCCTGCCGATCCCATAACATCGTCAACAGCCCATTTCGCCGCCGAATAAGAGAGACGGAAACGCCCGATGACCCTGAACAAACTCGCCCTTTTGAGTGCCTCTGCCCTCATCGCCTTTGGCCCCATGGCCGCTGTCGCGCAGACCAATACGACCAATAACGCCCCCAAGGCTGCTACCGCGCCGACCGACGGCCCGGCTGAGCGCCCGTGGATGGACAAGTCGCTAACCGCTGACCAGCGCGTCGACCTTCTGCTCAAGGAAATGACCCTGGCGGAAAAACTTCAGCTGACCTTTGGCTACTTCTCGACCAAGGCACCATGGCAGGTCAACAAGATCAAGAACTTCGCCGTTCCGGAAGAAGGCCTGCCCTTCTCGGCCGGTTTCGTGCCGGGCATTCCGCGCCTCGGCATCCCCAACCAGTGGCAGACCGATGCCGGCGTCGGCGTCGCCACCCAGACTGTCCCCCCCGCCGACAAGGCCGCTGACCTGCCGCGCGGCCGCACCGCCCTGCCTTCGGGTATCGCCACGGCCGCGACCTGGAACCCGGACCTGGCCTATGCTGGCGGCGCCATGATCGGCCGCGAGGCCTTCCTCTCCGGCTTCAACGTCCAGCTGGCCGGCGGCATGAACCTGATGCGTGACGCGCGCAATGGCCGCAACTTTGAATACGGCGGTGAAGACCCCCTGCTGGCCGGCGTCATCACCGGCAAGGAAATCGCCGGCATTCAGTCCAACAACGTCATCTCGACCATGAAGCACTTCGCCTTTAACGGCCAGGAGACCAACCGCTTCAATATCGACCACCAGATCTCGGACAAGGCCGCGCGCGAATCCGACCTGCTGGCCTTCCAGATCGCCTATGAGATCGGCAAGCCGGCCTCGATCATGTGCGCCTATAACCGCGTCAACGGCTTCTATGCGTGCGAAAACAACTGGTTGCTCAACGAGGTCCTGAAGACCGACTGGGGCTATAAGGGCTACGTCCTGTCGGACTGGGGCGCCGTCCACTCGACCATCCCGGCCGCCAATCAGGGCCTGGACCAACAGTCGGGCTGGGCATTCGACCGTTCGAACTACTTCGAAGGCCCCCTGCGCGAAGCCGTCAACAACGGCTATGTCTCGCAGGAGCGCGCCACCGACATGGCCCGCCGCATCCTGTGGGCGATGTTCGACACCGGTCTGTTCGACAACCCTGTTAAGGGCGACCAGTCGGCGACGATCGACTTCAAGGCGCACGCCGCTATAACCCAGGCCGACGCCGAAGAAGCCATCGTCCTGCTCAAGAACACGCCAGGCTTGCTGCCGCTCTCCAAGACGGCCAAGTCGATCCTGATCGTCGGCGCCCACGCCGACGTCGGTGTACTCTCCGGCGGCGGCTCCAGCCAGGTCTATCCGGTCGGCGGCTCGCCGGTCCCTGATGAGTTCGGCAAGGGTTTCCCGGGTCCGAAGGTCTGGTATCCCTCTTCGCCGATGAAGGGCATCCAGGCCCGCACCTCGGCCACCGTCACCTATCTCGACGGTAAGGACCTGAAGGCTGCGGCGGCCGCAGCGAAAAAGGCCGATGTCGTGCTGGTCTTCGCCGAGCAGTGGACGGGCGAGTCGATCGACGCACCGGACCTGAACCTGCCGGGCGACCAGGACAAGCTGATCGACACGGTCGCGCGTGCCAACAAGAAGACCGTCGTCGTCCTGCAAACGGGCGGCCCGGTCGTCATGCCGTGGTTGTCGAAGGTCGGCGCCGTGGTTGAGGCCTGGTATCCTGGCACCTCCGGCGGCGAAGCCATCGCCCGCGTCCTGACCGGCGAAGTCAACCCATCGGGCCACCTGCCGGCGACCTTCCCGGCTTCGCTGGCCCAGACACCGCGTCCTGTCCTGGAAGGCGATCCGAAGCTGGACCAGGATTCGCACCCGATGAGCGACTACAATATCGACGGCGCGGCCATCGGCTATAAGTGGTTCGACAAGAAGGGCCTGAAGCCGCTCTTCCCGTTCGGCCATGGCCTGAGCTACACCACGTTCGCGACGTCGAACCTGTCGGCCCAGCCGTCGGGCAAGGGCATGAAGGTGTCGGTGCGCATCACCAATACCGGCAAGGTCGCCGGCAAGGATGCCGTCCAGATCTACGTCTCGCCTTCGGCAGATGCCGGCTGGGAAGCCCCCAAGCGCCTCGGAGCGTTTGCCAAGGTCGACCTGAAGCCAGGTGAAGCGAAGGACCTGTCGCTTGACGTCGATCCGCGCCTGCTGGCCACCTATGATTCGGCCTCCAAAACCTGGACGGTCCAGGCCGGCGATTACAAGGTCATGAGCGGCAACTCGGCGACCGACCTGACCCAGACCGCGACCATCACGCTTTCTCAGCAGACGCTCAACGTCCGCGGCCAGTAAGCCAGGCAACAGCAAAAATGAGAACGCCGTCTGTTCACACAGGCGGCGTTTTGTCGTGCGCTAACATCCTTGTGATTACAGAAAAGCGGGCTTGCAATCTTATATGTAACTGAATTAGTTACTGCTCGCGCGTCTTACAGAAAAAGGATATCAAGCTCATGACCAAGGTTCTCGTTCTCTACTACTCCGCCTATGGCCACATCGAGACCATGGCCAAGGCTGTTGCCGAAGGCGTGCGCGAAGCCGGCGCCGAAGCCGTCATCAAGCGCGTGCCCGAAACCGTGCCGGAAGACGTTGCCAAGGCCTCTTACTACAAGCTCGACCAGGAAGCTCCGATCGCCACTGTGGAGGAACTGGCCGATTACGACGCCATCATTATCGGCGTCGGCACACGCTATGGCCGCATGGCCTCGCAGATGACCGCCTTCCTCGACAAGACCGGCGGCTTGTGGGCGCGCGGCGCTCTGCACGGCAAGGTCGGCGGCGCCTTTACCTCGACGGCCACCCAGCACGGCGGCCAGGAAACAACGCTGCTGTCGATCATTACCAACATGCTCCATTATGGCATGACGATCGTTGGCTTGAACTACGGCTTCGCCGGCCAGATGAGGCTGGACGAAATCACCGGCGGCGCGCCCTATGGCGCGACCACAGTTACCGGCGGCGATGGGGCGCGTCAGCCCAGTGAAAATGAACTGGAAGGCGCGCGCTATCAGGGCCGCAAAGTCGCCGAAGTCGCCATCAAGGTTCACGG
>CAMLPZ010000036.1 GCA_946482045.1 uncultured Asticcacaulis sp. | reverse complement strand
GTCGAATACCACCACGACGAAGGCGCGGTCGAAAGCCAGGACCGCAACATGTTCCGCGGCGTGCTGGACCTGCAGGAACTCGATGTCAGCCAGATCATGGTCCACCGCAAGCAGATCGACATGATCGACGCCGACCTGCCTGTTTCCGAGATCGTCGGAACGGCGCTGGGCTACAGCCATACCCGCATCCCGCTCTATCGCGGCAACTCCGAAAACATCATCGGTGTCCTGCACGCGCGTGACCTGATGGTCGCCATGGCGCGCGTCGGCGGAGACGCGAACAAGCTCGACATCGCCGCTATCACACGCGAACCGTGGTTCATTCCGGACACCACCAATCTCAAGGACCAGTTGGCGGCCTTCCTGCGCCAGAAGATGCACTTCGCCCTGGTCGTCGATGAATATGGCGCCCTGCAGGGACTGGTGACGCTCGAAGACATCCTCGAGGAAATCGTCGGCGAGATCGATGATGAACACGACGCCGTCTTCACCGCTATCCGCAAGCAGTCCGACGGCTCGATCCATGTCGACGGCGACATGCCGATCCGTGATCTCAACCGCGCCATGGACTGGGACCTGCCCGACGACAACGCTGTGACAGTGGCGGGGCTGGTCATCCACGAGGCGCGCACCATCCCGGAGCCGGGCCAGACCTTCATCTTTTACGACCGCAAGTTCCAGATCATGCGCAAGCTGCGCAACCAGATCACGGCTTTGAAGATCACACCGGTGCCGCGCTTAAATGACTAAAACAATGAAGCCCCGGTCCAGGTGAACCGGGGCTTCATTGTTTTCATGCAGACCGATTACTCCGCCGGCTTGGTCTCCGGCTCGTCCTTACCTTGCGCTCGGAACGCCGGTGCGAACAGCTTGATGAAAAAGTTCGAGACCTTGTCTATCAAAACATAGACGACCGGCACGTAAAGCAGCGACAGCAGGGTCGAGGTGATCAGACCACCGATCACGGCCACCGCCATCGGTTGACGGAAGCTGTCGAGGCCAACGGCAACCGGGATCATGCCGGCGCCCATGGCAACTGTCGTCATGATGATCGGACGCGCCCGCTTGCGTGAGGCTTCAATCAGCGCGTCTTCACGCTTCATGCCGCCCTTGATGGCCACCATGGCGTATTCGACCAGCAGGATCGAGTTCTTGGCGGCGATGCCCACCAGCATGATCAGGCCGATAAAGGCCGGCATGGACATGCTCATGCCGCACAGGATCAGGCCGATGAAGGCGCCGCCGAAGCTAAGCGGCAGGGCAAGGATGATGGTCAGTGGATGGCTGAACGAACCGAACAGAAGGACCAGCACCACATACATCAGGCCGATACCGGTCAGGATGGCGACAACGAAGTTTTTGCCCATGTCGGCGAAGTCTTCGACGTTCGGATTGACCTGAACGCGGACGCCCGGATATTTCGCGGCGGCCGGATTGGCCATGCCGGCGCGGATATCCTTCATGACCTGCGTGCCCTCGACGGCCTTGTCGGCCAGGCCGGTCGGCACACCATTGAGGTCGGCCTTGACGGTGGCGGAGCGCACGCGGTCGAGACGATTGATCTGAATCGGGCCCGCGCCGAAGCGGATATCGGCAACGGCGCTCAGCGGCACCGAGGTGCCGGCGCGCGTCGGCACCATCATGGTCGACAGGTTGGTGACCTCGGCACGCGCATCCGATTTCAGCATGACGCGGATCGGGATCTGGCGGTCCCCTTCATTATACTTGGCCAATATCTGGTCGATATCGCCCATGGTCGCGACGCGCGCCGCCGAACTGATGTCGGCGGTCGATACACCCAGCAAGGCTGCCTGCTCCGGCTTCGGCGTGATGACGATCTCCGGACGGGTCAGGTTGTCGTCGGACGAAACATTGGTCAGTTCCGGCAGCGAAGCCATTTCCTGCTGGAGCTGGATGGCCGCACGCGTCAGCGTCTGCGCATTTTCGGATACCAAAATATAGGCCACGCCGGTACCGCCGCCACCTTCGGCGCCGAAGCTGGCGTGTACTCCCGGATAGGTATCCAGCGTCTTGGAGAAGGCCTGCTCGAACTGTGTTTGGCTGATCTTACGTTCGGTCTGAGGTACCAGATTGGCGATGATCGTCGCCTTCTCCATCTCTATGGTCGCGAAGGTGCTGACGACTTCTGGCTTTTTCTCGAGGTCCGCGCTGATCCGCTTTACGGCTTCGTCCGTTTCCTGAAGCGTGGAGCCCGGCGGCAGGGCGACATTCATGACTGACATTGATACGTCGCCAGCGGGGATGTTGTCGCTGGGGATCATGACCAGCATGGCGATCGAGCTGGCAAAGAAGCCGATGCTCAGGAGCACGACCACGAACTTGTGACGCAGGGACCAGCGTAGCGTTTTCAGATAGCTGTCCATCCAGAACGGCTTGTCTTCCTTCTTGTTCTTGTGGTCGCGCAGCAGGTAGGCGCCCATCAGCGGCGTCAGCGTCCGGGCCACGACCAGCGAGAAGAAGACGCTGACACAGCACGCAATGGCGAAACTCTTGAAGAACTGGCCCACGATTCCGGGCATGAAGCCCGTGGGCGCGAAGACAGCGATCAGGGTCGCGGTCGTCGCCACCACCGCCAGGCCGATTTCGTCGGCGGCCTCGATGGCGGCCTGATACGGCGGCTTGCCTTCGCGGATGTGCCGGACGATGTTTTCGATTTCCACGATGGCGTCGTCGACCAGGATACCTACAGTCAGGGCCAATGCCAGCAGGGTCACGACGTTGAACGACTGATTGGTCATCCACATGACAAAGAAGGTCGGCAAGAGCGACATCGGCATGGCCATGGCGGACACGAAGGTCGCCCGCCAGTCGCGCAGGAACAGCCACACAACGAACACGGCCAGCAGAGCGCCGATAATCAGCGCTTCCATCGAGGAATGGTAGCTGAGATTGACCTCGTCGACCGAAGACGCCACCTGCTCTACACGCAGGTTGGGATTTTCCGCCTTCAGCTTGGCGATGACCTCACGGACCTGCTTGGCGACGTGTGCCTCAGAGGTTCCGCGGGTACGCTGGATATCGAACCCGACCACTTCCTCGCCGTTGTAGCGGGCGCGGGCGCGCGGTTCTGACCAGGAATCGACGACGGCGCCGAGGTCACCAAGGCGGACGCTTGACCCATTCGGCAACGCAATGCGGCGCTCCGACAGTTCCGCGACGCTGTTGGCGCCGCCAACCGTGCGGATGTTCTGCTCGGTCGTACCGGCATTAAACCGGCCCCCCGGCATGTTGACGTTCTCTGACCGCAACTGATTCGAAATCGCTGCCGCCGTTACGCCCTGCGCCGCCAGCTTGGACGGATCGAGTTCGATGCGGATTTCGCGGTTGACGCCGCCCTTGCGGTTCAGTTGCGACACGCCCTTGACCGCCAGCACGCGCTTGGCGACGTCATTGTCGACATACCAGCTCAGCTGTTCCGGCGTCATATTGTCGGCACGGATGACATAGGTCAGAAGCGCCTGCCCTTGCGCGTTCTCAACACGCGACACGATCGGGTCCTGGACGTCGGCGGGCAGGTTGCCGCGTACACCGGCGACCGCGTTGCGGACATCATTGGTCGCCTTTTCGAGATCGACCTCAAGCTGGAAGGTAACGACCGTCGTCGATGCCCCTTCGTTGACATAAGACTGGCTATGGCGCACGCCGCCAAGGCCGGCGACAGAGTCCTCGACAATGCGTGTTACCTGGTTTTCCAACTCGGTTGGCGCCGCGCCGGAACGAATCACGGTGATCACAACCATGGGGAAGTCGACGTCGGGCCAGTTGTTGACCCGTATCGAGTTGAACCCCATGATCCCGGCAATGGTCATCACCAGGAAAAAGACGATGGTCGGAATCGGATTGCGGATCGACCAGGACGATATCTGGAAACCGCCGGTATTGGCCGCTTTCGCGGCGCGTTCATAGTGGTCGTTCTGTTCCGACATGGTTTAGGCTCCCGCCGCCGGTGCCGGAGCCGCCGCCTGAAGCTTGACCCTGTCGCCATCGTTAAGGAAGCCTGCCCCAGTGGTGACGATGCGGTCACCCGGTTGCAAACCTTCGCGGACGATGACGTTCTTTCCCGCCTGGCCGCCCAGGGCCACCTTTCGCCGATGCGCCTTGCCGTCGGCGCCGACAACGAAAACACCGGGAGCGTTCTCGGAATAGACGATGGCCACCTGCGGCACGGTCGTCACGCTCTGCGTACCGACATTGACCTGACCCGAGGCGAACATGCCCGGACGCAGGCCCGACGACCACGGCACCGAGATACGTGCGTAGCCCAGGCGCGTCGCAGGATCGACCATCGGCGTGACGATACGAACAGTGCCGGTAACGGTGCCCGTCGTAGCGGTCGTCACGCTGGCCGGCATGCCCGCCTTGACCATGCTCAGCTCGCTTTCGACGACTTCCATGTTCAGTTCGATGCGGCCGTCGCGTACGATGCGGAACAGTTCAGCGCCCGGCTGTACCACCTGGCCCAGCACGGCCTTGCGCGAAGAGATCACGCCGGCCACCGGCGCACGCACGGTAGCCAGCGACAACTGGGTCTGGGCGGTGGCCAGCGCCGCCGCCGTCGTTTCCTGGTTGGCGAAAGCCTGATCGAGCGCCGCGGCCGACAGATATTGCTTGTCGTACAGCTCCTTGGCGCGGGCATAGGCTTTTTCCGCCTGGACGGCCGACGCCTTGGCCTGGCGGACCTGGGCCTGCAGCAACACGTCGTTCATCTTCAGCAGGGGCTGCCCCTTGGCGACGCTCTGGCCTTCATCGACCAGGAGCGCGACAGCCGTCAAACCACCGGTTTCGGCGCCGATCGGCACCTCCTGCCAGGCGCTTATGGTGCCCGATCCGCTCACTGCTACGGGCGCCGTATCCTGACCGACCGTTACATAGTTCACGAGCGTGGCATTGGCCGGAGCAGCCGTTTTGGCCTTGGCCTCATCCTTGTGCTCGCATCCGGTCAGAGTACCGGCCAGCACAACACAAAGACTAGCAGCCACCAGCGAGCCCTTGCCCTTCATCAACCCCATGAACATACCAATCGATCCCAGTTTTTCGTTATCCATCCGGCATGGTGCATTTGCGAACGGCCCGAGGCCTCGAAAAACGCCCATGATAAAGCGCCACACGCCGCAGGCATGTAGCTTACCCCTAACCCTACAAAGGTGCGCATATTGCACCGCAAGACTTAATTTGCCACTAAACTCGCCTCACGGGAAGTACGGCAGACCACCGTTATGAAAATATTTCCTGCGAAGTCGCAGGAAATATGTCACACGTTCAGGCACATATCTGTCAGCAGTCTCGCCCATGACGGGCGGCCAACACGATGCCGGCCGCCCGTTTGCCGTTTTTACTTCGCGGCCTTGAAGGCGGCGCGGACTTCCATGCCCTTGGCGTCCTTCAGGACGCTGCAGTTACGCATGTTCTCCAGCATGCGGTTGAACGAGAGCTCGCCGCGTCCCGCGGCCTGGACCTTCGGACGCATGATGCGCTCGATCTCGTCGGCCTTTTCCGCCGAACAATAGGCACCGGGCAAAGACGCAACGCGGCCGGCCGCGAAGATACCGGTGCGCGCCGAAAACGCTTCGTAATTGGCCTTCAGCCATTCGTAGGCCTGGTCACGCGTCTTATAACTGCCGAACAAACCGCCCATCAGGGCCAGCTTGTCCGGCGTGCGCAGGCGCGCGTCGTCCAAGGCCCCGCCCAACAGCCAATCGGCGGTTTCCTTGGTCGCGCCGGCCGTCACAGCGCCCAACGCACGGGCACGGAACAGTTCGTCCTTGGTCGTCAGCACGCGCTCCAACATCGCCTTGGCGGCGGGCAGGCCACCATCTTCGACATGCACCGCCAGGGCACGGAAGGTGTAGGCCTGGTCGAGCGCCGTGGTGTCGCCAGCCAGATAGGCCGTCGCGGCAGTGTTGAGCGTCTCGCGGACGGCGGGATCGTGCGCGTCGTCGGCGACAAGCCCAACCAGAGACTGACGCAGCTTCTGACGGTCGGGGGTATCGGCCTTGTGCGCCCCCGCCTTCGGATCGAACCCCATGGCACTGAGACGCGGCGCATAGATGCTGCCCATGACGCGACGATAGTCGGCCATGTCGGCCTCGCCCAGGAAGCCACGGTCGGTGAAGTAACTCATGCGTTCGCCGCCATCGACGGCGACGTTCGAGTCAGTATTGTCAACCAGGGTGCGCGCGGCGGTAATCAGTCTCGCGGCGTCGATGCGGCCTGCATTGAACTGCGCCCACAGACTGTCGGTTGTGGCGATGCCCTCGCCCGCCGGCAGCTTGGCGCCCGTGGCGATCAGCGCGTCCCAGTCGGCCGGTGTCAGGTTGAAGCGATAGTAGCCGGTACCGCCGGCGTTCGGCATGAAAGCGCCCTTGCCCGGCAGGGTCACTTCCTGCGTCGTCCTGTCGAGCAGGGTGCAGTTACGCGCCTCGCCCTGGCGGATGCACAAAGGCACGATCCAGGTCTGGGCATCGAGCGTGGTCCCAAGCCTGGCATAACGCGACTGCGTGGCGATGACCTTGCCGCCATCGTGACGGAAATCGATGACCGGCACGCCCTGCTGGCCGATGAAGCTCTTCATCGCCGCCAGGACACGCGGCTCCTTGGCGGCGTCGGCCAGAGCACCGAAGAACTCCTCGGTCGTGGCATTGCCATGCGGGTGACGCGACATGTGCAGGCGCACGCCGTCACGGAAAGTATTGTCGCCCAGATAGGCCGCGATCATGGCGACGACGTGGCCGCCCTTGCCGTAGGTGATGGTGTCGAACGCCGAGTCGATGTCACTGTTGTTCTTGATCGGCTGGTGAATAGGGCGGCCGACCTTCAGCGCATCCGTGTTCATCGCCACGAAGCCTTCATTCGTCGCGCCAATGCCGATGTTCAGTTCCGGACGCCATTCGTCGCCGATACGGTAGCCCATCCAGTTGGCGAAGCTCTCGTTGAGCCAGATATCGTCCCACCAGGCGGGCGTGACATAGTCGCCGAACCACTGGTGCGCCAGTTCGTGGGCGACGACCATCCCGAAGGTTTGCTTCTGCGTCGTCGATGCGTTCGCGTCCAGAAGAAGGATGTTATCGCCATAGATGTCGGCGCCGGCGTTCTCCATCGCGCCAGGCATGACCGGCGAAGCGATTTGGTCGAGCTTGGGATAGGGAAAGCCCATGTTGAAATAGGCTTCCAAGTGCCTGATGATCGGCTTGGTCTCTTCCAGGGCGTAGGTGAGCTTGTCTTTCCCCGGCTGGGTCGCCAGGATACGGATCGGCAGCGGCTTGGCGCGCTGCGGCGTCGGCGGGATGGTGTCTTCAGCAACGGCGAACGGACCTACGACAAACGCCATCAGATAGGTTGGCAGCGGCTCGGTCGGCATGAAGGTGTGCTTCACCATGTCGCCGGCCTTGACACTGCCGGTTTCGGGCGCGTTGGACACCGCGACGGCGTCCGGTTTGGTCGTCAGGCTGACAGTAAACGGTGTCTTGAAGCCAGGCTCGTCGAACGACGGGAAGACCGCTCGGGCGTCGATCGACTGAAGCTGCGACCAGGCGTACCACTGGTCTGCGACCTTGATGCGATAAAGCCCGGCAGGACCATCTCCGAATGGGGCATCATAGTCGAATTTCAACGTCACCTTACCGGCTTTAAGCGTCGCGGCGAAGGTCACGCGCGCCACGCCCAGTGGCTCCAATTGCTGCCAGGTGACGGCGACTTCCTTGCCGTCCTGTACCGCAACCGCTTTGGTGACGTTCAGGTCGCGGCCATGGATATAGAGCGACTTCGACGCCGTCTTCAGGTCGATATCGATCTCGGTATGGCCGGAAAAGCGTTCATTGTCCGGATTGACAGTCAGATCGACACGATAGCCCAGCGGTTTGGCGGTGTCCGGTAGCTTGCCCAGGGGAACGTCGGCCGGCAGGGCCTGTGAGACCGGCGCGACAGGCGCCGTAGCCGCATGGGCGAACACCATGCCCGGAAAAATAAACGCAGCGGCGGTAGCCAGCAGGAACGAACGCATGAAGATATCCAAAGAAACCAAAAACGCCTCAGGCGTATCACAGGCCATTTGTGAACAATAATTAACAAACGGAAAGGTTTCATTTTTGACGACATTTCCACATCAAGCGCCGTCTTGAACAAAGGGTTAATTCCCCCTACCCTGCGCTTTGGGGAGCGTCATGGATCAGGAGCTCGGGATGAAGTGGGAATTAGGCCGCAGCGGCGGCGTACAGGATCGTCGCGGTTTGGGCGTCGGCGGCGTGGCCGGTGGCGGCGGGGTCGTTGTCATAATTGTCGCCCTGATCGGCTATTTTGTATTCGGCATCGATCCCCGGACCGTTATGGATGCGGCTTCGGGCACGCAAGCCGTGACCGGAGGCGGCGCCGTCGAGGCGTCAGCCTGTCCCGAAGGCGACACGGCCTGTCAGTTCACCGATGTCGTGCACCAGTCGACCATCGACACCTGGAAACCGCTGTTCCAGGCGCGCGGTCAGGCCTACCGGCCGTCGCAGATCGCCGTGTACACCGGCGGCACGCAGACCGGCTGCGGCATGGGCCAATCGGCCATGGGGCCGTTTTACTGCCCGGCCGATGACATAATCTATATTGACCTGAATTTCATCCACACGCTTGAGAAAGATCTCGGCGCAGGCGGGGATTTCGCCATGGCCTATGTCATTGCCCACGAAGCCGGCCACCACGTCCAGAACGTGCTGGGCATCAGCGAAAAGGTCCAGTCAGCGCAGCAACGCCTCAGCGAGCGCGAAGGTAATGTGCTGTCTGTGCGACTTGAGCTTCAGGCCGACTGCTATGCCGGGGTATGGGCCAAACAGTCGAACACCAGGCTGAACTGGCTGGAGGAAGGCGATGTCGAAGAAGGGCTGCGGGCCGCTGCCGCGGTCGGAGACGACACGCTGCAAAAACGCGGGCAGGGCATGGTGGTGCCAGACAGCTTCACGCACGGCAGCTCTGCCGACCGCATGAAGTGGTTCAAGACCGGCTATGACACCGGCAATCCCTCTGCGTGCGATACGTTCGGTGTCTAAACGCTAAGACTCAGGCAGCGCGGCGTTCAGCGATACGCCGCTGTCGCGCAGCGCATCCGCCGCCGACCTGGCGACATGGGCGGCTGCCCTCGGCGACATCAGCGCGGCGGTCTTCATGCTGGCATGGGTGACGCCCGCCAGGCGGGCGACTGCCATCTGGCGGTAATTGTCGAAGCCCTGGACCATGCACGCTCCAGCCGAAGCCTTGGCGGCGGCGCTAAGCGCCCCCAGATAGTCCTTCAAGGCATCCTCGTCGCGTTTGACGCCATCATATTCGATGCAGACGCCCGACAGGCCGCACTTGTTGAGTGCCGAGATAACCTTACGGTCCGGACTGACTGAGCCGACCACGGTCATACAGAAAGGTTTAATCAGCGACACGATTTCAAGCACGCGGTGCGGCGGAACGCCATCCAGGCCACGCACTTCGAACAGGACCTTGAGCCCCATCTCCGCCGCCGCACGTGACACTTCGGCTGTAATCTTTTGGCGCGCCCGGGCGGACGCAAAGGTCGAAAACGCCGCCGGCACCACCATCATCATCTTGCGCTGTTCGGCCGTTTTCAACCTGAGCAGCTTGAGGCCCTGGTCGATATTGGTCAGATCGACGTGTTCGCGCAGGTTCCAGTCGAGATTGGCCAACGCCTTTCGGTCGAGCAGGGTGTTGTCGAGATTTTCCATCACCATGGCTTCGAGGCGGTGGCCGATCATGACCATCTTTTTCATCTCGAACAGGGGTTCGATGGCGCTGGCGACCTTGAGATTGCGGCCACCATAGGTCACCGTCGCCGCTACGATAACCGGTCGGTTGGGGGCCTGTCCCTGGGCGCCGCCACCATTGGCCGCGTCACCGGCGGCTTCGGAATTGAAGTGTCCGCCGCGGGCCTTGATCGGGCCCTGATCGGCCTCGCCTGGACCAAACCAGGTATTAAGGTCGATCTTCTTCAGCATGAAGGCGTCCACGTCCTCGACATGAACCTCGTAGACCGGCACTTCGAGCGAAGACATGTCACCGACGAAGAAGCCGCACAAATCACGCCACAGGTCGGCCACGGCCAGGGCGCCCTTGCGCGAACCTACGGCCGGCAACAATGCCATCCAGGCGTCGTCATTGATCTTGATGCACCAGTTAGGCTCCTCGAACTGGCGCTCGAAGGTCGTCTTGAGGTGCTCGAATACGAATTCGGCCTTAACTTCCCACTTGGCGCCAAGGCGCACGATGAGCGTGTCGAGCTTCAGCAGGAAAGCCCGGCCTGTAATATCCACCTTGGTTTCACGCAGGCGTTCGACAATGACCACCGCGTCCTCACGTACCAGCGGCAGCTTTTCGGTGCCGGACGCCAGTGCGGCCAGGTCTGCGGGAACAGCTGGATCAGTATCTGACATGCAACGCCCTTGAGGGGGACTACTAACAACAATTTTCCACTTTAGGACGCGTCAATTGAAACAAGATTAACATGCGCGTCAAAAATCTGAAAAACTGTGAGACCGAGTACAAAACCCGGCTATCGCAAGATATTAAGCAAGTGTTCACCATGACCTGTCAGATTCCATTAAAGATATTTCCGCCTGTCGGGTTAGACACACCGTGCGCACGCATACCCTTGCCGCTTCTCAGTCCGCCGATACAGCGCCTCGAACGCTTCCTCCCCTGACCGTCGCGCGCCTGCCGGTTCAGACCCGCGACTTCCACGCCCCGCCCAACTATGTCTGGCTGGCGCACAGCCAGGCGCGGCCAGTGGAACGCGCCGATGAACGACGCCCTCCCATCCAGTCGCTGCAGGACCTCGTAGTTCAACTATGCCAGATGCCGGTCGACCTGGCCGCCCCCCTGATCGGCGGCCAGCTATCGTCGCTGGACACCCCTGCCCTGCTGGCCCTCATCGCCACCACCAGTGAACCACATCACCTGTTGGTGGCCCGCCGCCCCGACCTCGACGTCCGTGTCGTCAAGGCCCTGATCCGCTCGAACAGCGACGCCGTACTGGTGGCCCTGGCCGAAAACCACGCGGTGCGCTTCGATGACGACGACCAGGCCGCTCTGGCCCGTCTGGCCCATGAGCGTCCACGCCTGCGCACCGCCTTGTTGCGTCACCCTGCCCTGTCGCGCCCGAGCCGTCGCGCCATTGCGGGCTACGGCCTGAGCAACGACAATCTGAAGCTGGTCCGAACCTTGCGCGCCGGCCGGCCGGACCGGTTCCTGCTCGAAAGCGCCCGCCGGCTCGATTGTGAAGCCACGCAGCTTCAGCGCGCCATGGCGGGCCCGTCGGCAGCTCCGCTGGCGCTCCTGTGCTGCGCTCTGGGTCTCGACCGGGCCATCTTCCTGAACCTGCTGCCGCACTGGCAGGCCGCGCACCCGGGCGACGCTGACTGCAATGCGGCGCATAGGCCATTGATCCTGTCGATCTTCAGCCTGAGCGCGATCGAAGCGCGGCAGAAGCTGCTCGCCTAAGCCTGAACCGCGTGGCACGACGAAAACCACGAGCACTTACCGGCACATCGCCTGCGCTGATTTTCCTTAGACTTTTCTGGACAAACCGGGTTAGGTCGTAAACTCACAAATATATCCGTCATGGTGCCAGGGCATTTGTGCGGATACCAGGAGAAAAAGCGAAGGAAATGCTTACATTTTCGAGATTTTTCGACGCCGTAGTCCGTGCAAATGGACGGCATCGTTCCGACGGCGAAATGGCCTCATCCTGCGGCGTCGACGCGCTTGGCCGTAGGTTGACTACGGCCGGCGCCCATCTCCTGGCATTATTTCGCCATTTCCGCCGCCATGGCGGATATATTTATGAGTTTACGACCTAGACCTTGCGTCATGTCCCTTCGTCTCGACTTCGCCGCCTCCGAACGTCCCGAAGCCCAGGCCGCCTGCGCCCGGCTAAAGGCGCTCTATGGTTCGGCCGCAAAGCCCGATGTCGTCGTGGCGCTCGGCGGTGACGGCTTCCTGCTGCAGACCGTTCACCGCTATCTGCGTGAACAGATCCCGATCTTCGGTATGAATCGCGGCAGCGTCGGCTTCCTGCTCAACGACTACTCCGAAGACGCTCTGGTCGAGCGCATACTCAAGAGCGAAAGCACCCTGATCAGCCCCCTGAGCATGACGGCGCGCGACCGCGACGGCCGCGAACACCAGTCCCTTGCCTTCAATGAAGTCTCGATCCTGCGCCAGACCCACCAGGGGGCCAAGCTGCGCATCTTCATTGATGGCACGGTCCGGCTCGATGAACTGATCTGCGACGGCGCCATGGTCGCCACCCCCGCGGGATCGACGGCTTACAACCTGTCGGCCCATGGCCCGATCATTCCACTGACCGCCAAGGCGCTGGCGCTGACGCCGATCAGCGCATTCCGCCCCAGGCGCTGGCGCGGCGCCATCCTGCCGCACACCGCCCAGGTCCGCTTTGAGGCGTTGGAGGTCGACAAGCGTCCGATCAGCGCTACCGCCGACACATTCGAAGTCCGTAATGTCGTGTCCGTCAACATCGCCGAAGCCGACAATCTCAAGGCCACCCTGCTGTTCGACGCCGGCAACGGCTATGACGAACGCGTTATGGCGGAACAGTTCGCCTCGTAAAGCTTTGGATACAGCGGATGCACAATTTTTCGCTAACTATTAGCTCTTCTTAAACCCGGCCAGTTTAAGGTCGACCGACAAAGATAAGCGTCCAAAGGTCACAGTGCCATGCCAATGCCGGAAAAAGCCCAGATCATCCAGGTCCCCAACACGCTGCGCGCCAAGGTTGGCGGCCGCCTGGGCGCCCTCGACGCTGAAGCCATTGCCAAGGCAGAGGCCGCGCTGGCCGACCTGTCGGAACAGTTCGACGACTGGCTGATGGACGAAATCCGCAAGCTGGAAGACGTACAGAACCTGATCAAGACCGAAGGCTACACCGACGCGCACAGCGAGCAGCTGTTCTACCGGGCGCATGACCTCAAGGGCCTGGGCACCACCTACGGCTATCCGTTTATTACCCGCATCGCCGGTTCGCTGTGCAAGATGCTGGACGAAGAGGACAAACGCAAGCTGGCGCCGCGCAAGCTGGTTGACGCGCATCTCGACACCATCCGCGCCATCGTCCGCGACCAGATAAAGGCCGACAATCATCCGATGGGCAAGATCCTGGCTGAAACGCTGGAAGCGCGGGTCAAGGAGCACCTCGACTCGATCGGCCGCAACACGTAGCGCCTTTCATCATTCACAAGAAAAGCCGCCGGTTTTCCCAGCGGCTTTTTTTATTGCTCGACACCGTCTGTCAGGCTGCCCTGCTCAGCACGGCTTCCCTCCCCGAAGCCTGTTCCGGCGTTTGCGTACCCCACTTCCGCCCCTTGGAATCGCGGTCGAGCCGCTCATAGAGATAGACCAGGTCTTCGCGCGGCGCGAACGGCACCTGTGTCAGGAAGCGCTCGATCAGACGCTCCTGGAAGCTGATCGCATCCAGGTGGCCGGCTTCGTCGTGAAGCGTGCGCCAGGTATCGACAGCCATACGGAAGGTCTGGAACAGACGCGCCGGCATCCCGGCCCTGTCATAGATGGCACGCAGCCCCAGCGATCCGGCGTCGTGCACCATCAGACACGTCCGGTCGTGCGACACGCCGGACAACTCAGCCAGGGCGTGTTCAAAGAACGGCATGTGGCCGCGCGCCAGGGCGCGCAGCATCAGGGATGGCGTGAGCCGGCCCTTGGCCGACAGGTGCTTGACCAGTTCCGACGGGTCGCGGCTGACACCTGAGGCATCGGCCATGTCAAGGGTCGCGCGCTCCTGCGCCGCATTGACCAGTTCCATCGCCGTTTCCGGCTTGATGGCATGACGCGTGATCAGATGTTCGCGCATGGCGGCGCTAACCATGTGCACCAGACGCTCGCTGATCGCCACCGGCAGGGTGGCGCGGTTAATCAGGACGCTGTGCAGAACCTCGGACTCGCCGAAACGGTCTACGACCTTGCCCATGCTGTTTTCTGAAAAGCGCGCATTGTCGTTGGCGCAGGCTATAACTACGGCCTCTTCGATCGCGCTGTCCGCCAGCGCCGCCGTTACGGTTTCCGACAGCGTGTCGCGCTTGGCTATGGCGATCTGGCGCGTGGCGCCGCCGCTGCGGATAATCTCGCTCAGATCCTTGTCAGTGAACAGAGGCGAATGGCTTAGCATGGGCACAGCGACGCTGGCCACGTCCTGGGCAAGCGTCATGGCGACGTCGTGCGGCACCAGCTCCGAGGTGCGCAGCGTCACCGCCAGGGCGCGTCGCACCAACTCGGCGGCGTCCTGCGCCATCATGCGGATAATTTCCTGCGCCGCGGCGCGATCGCCTTCGGTCAGCTCGGCGCGCTCCATGACTCGACAGATCTTGTGTGTCGCCACAGCGCGGTCATCTGCATTCTCGCCTTTGACGAGACGCTGGATATCGGCCTGAGAGAGAGGACTGCGAGCCGGCGCGGTGGAACTTTGGACAGATGGCGCATTCATGAGCGAATCCTTCGGGGCGAATCCTTTGTGGGGACCCCGAATTTTCGCGCGTTTTGCCTAACGAATCCTTTACCTCGTGATCACGCTTCCGGCACGAACCGTGATTATTCGCGACCAGAAATTGTAACGGTAAACCCGGCGGCAATCTCTGCATGATAGAGTCGCCGCATGACCGCGTCTCAAGTCCCCTCAGATACTGTCCTGCTCGATTACGGCCTGCGCGCGCAGGCGCGCATGTTCCCCTATACTCTTGGCTTTTTCGGTGTTGGCCTGCCGCTATTCATCTGGGCGGCCTCGACCAGCGTCTCCCCGTGGCTGATGGCTGCTTATATCGTGCTGCTCAGCGGCATCTGGCCCGCCTTCATGGTTCTGCGCAACCGTTCCGAAGCCCTTGCGACCGCGCCGCGCACCGAGGCCAATGTCAAGGCGCGTCTGCTGCGCCAGGGTGTTGGCGGCGGCCTTTGGGCCCTTTGCCTGACCGCCATCAGCCTGACTTCGGGCGGCACCGGCCCCGGCGCCGATGTCCTCATGATGATCTGCGCCGGCGCCGCCATCAGCATTGTCTTCTTCTGCACGCCCGTCCTGCTGCACCTGTTGATCGTCGGTCCGGCCGCCCTCCTTGGCCCACTCCTCGTCCTCTACAGTACCCGGTCGGACACCAGTTCGGCGGAGCTTATGACGGGCGGGCTGATCCTGGCCTTCGCCATGGCGCTGGTACTTAACCGCCATATGCGCGAACACTATATGCTCCAGGTCAGCGCGCTCGACACCGCGCGCGCGCGCGAAGACGCGACGGCTGCCCGGATGGCGCTGATGGAGACCCTCTCGCGCGAAGTGAAAACTGGCCTTCAGGGCGTCGAACATCATCTGGCCCAGAGCGCGGTCAGTCTCGTCCGCGCTCCCGCCCCGCGCCGCCTGGTCGAGACGGCGTTGGAGGAGGTTGCCCGCCTGCAGACCATCCTGGTGACCACGCTCGACAATGATGAGGCGGAAAGCGGCCAGATCGCCGTCGAGCGACTGCCGCTCGATATTGAACTGATCTGCGAACGCGTCATGGCCGGGTTTGCCTCCCTGGCATACGGGAAGGATTTAGGCTTCACCCTGTCGGCGTCGGAAATGCCCGCATCAGGCAGCGCGCTCGGCGACACCTACCGGGTCGAACAGATCCTGGAGCATCTTGTCAGCAACGCTCTACAATATACCCAACATGGCCGGGTCGAGGTCCGCCTCACCCGCCCGGACGACGCGCAAGTCGTGCGCATCGAAGTCGTCGATTCCGGTCCCGGCTTGTCTCCGGAAGAGGTCGAACAGGCGTTCGCGCCCTACCAGCGGATCGCGCGTACCTCCGCCGGCTGCCCAGGCGCCGGCTTGGGTTTAAGCCTGTCTCGGTCGCTGGCGGCACTCATGGGGGGAGACATGAGTGCACAGTCGACTCTCGGCGTCGGCTCGAAATTCTGGCTGGACCTGCCCTATGACGCGTCGGCTTCGCCGCCAGCGCGCCCCGCCGCGCCCGAAGCCGAAGCGCCTGAGAGCGCCCCCTTCCTGCGCGTGCTGCTGCTGGCCAACGATTCCCTGCGCGCGGCGCAGTTGCGCGACCAGCTCGAGGAGATGGGGCATCGCTGCCTGACCTCGACGTCGCGGGAACGCGCACTGGCCCTGGCGAAAAAGGGGGGACTGGATGCCTGCGTCATCTCGACCGGCAGTTTCGAGAACCTGCAAGAAGCCTCCAACCGGCAGACGCTCGATACCTTCCTGTCGAGCCTGCGCGCGACGCAGGAAGAAGCGCGGCTGAAGATCGTCGCCCTGCTGCCGAACGGCGAGCAGGCCGAGGATCTTCAGTTACTCGGCGTCAAACCGCTATTGCTGCCGCACAATCGCGAGGGGCTGTACCGCGCCCTCGTGTCGGATTAGCCATTGTAACCGCCGGTCCCGCCGAAAGCCTTCATCAAGGCTTCGCGTTTCCCCTCACCGCCTTCATCCTCCGGCCCGAAGGCCGACAGAAGCTGGGCATTGAAGAGCATGCCCGGTTCATTTTCGCCATTGCCGAACACAAGTTGCAGGATGGCGGCATCGGCGCGCAACTTGTCGAGACGCGCTACGATCTGCGGGTTGCCGAAGACCTCATCGGCAGGTTTGGGTCCGGCTGCGGCCTGGAGCGTCATGGGTTCGCTGCCGCCTGTCCTGGTCAGCCGCGCCGTCACCTCGGCGACGCTCAAGGGCTGGCCTTTGCGATAAAATATGGTCGGATTGGCACGCGCAGCCGCCGGAAACAGGGCCGCGGCAGACGCGCCCGGACGATTGACATTGGCGGTAATCAGATCCGCCGCGCCATCGGGCCCCAGGAAGTGCGCGACATAAAGCTCACCCTGTGTCGCGTCGCGTCCGATCCGTCCCTTCAGATACGCGGCGTGTCCGGCCGTCATCTCTGCCGCCATGACGGCGTTGGCGTCAGCGTTATAACGCAGGCCAAGCACCTGCTTGCGCATGTCAGCGGCAACGTGAAAACGCCCGTCCCGGCCGCGCGTTATGTGTTCGGCGAAACCGCCGTAGCCGTGCTTGGCGCCCTTGGATTTCAGGACGCCAAGCCAGGTCTGCTCGATGAACTGGAACAGGCCAGCGGCTGACGAGGTCGGCGCCTTGGCGTGCGGATTGAGCGAGCTTTCGCGCTTGGCCGTCTTGACGAGGTAGCTGAAATCGACGCCGGTGGCTTCGGCCGCGCGTTGAATGGAGCCCATTACACCTGACGCGACTCCGCTCGCGCCCGCTTCCGCGGCACGCCCAAGCTGGCTCATAACGGACGGGTTACTCGGCAACGGCATGGGCAAATTTTGCCCCATGCATGGTTAATATCGGTTTAAACGAGCGATATGTCGAAACGAAGTTCGGCGCAGCCAAAGTGTGAAACGGTTTTCGACTAAAATATCGCGATAAATTAAAACCGGTTTGGGTCATAAAGCGCGGCGTCCGCGTCCATGGCCTCGCCCGTCATCATGGCCAACAAAAGCCTGGCTGCATAGGGTCCGAAGATATAACCATTGCGACGCATGCCCACCGCGACATAGACGCCTGTAGCATCCCGACCGATCAGCGGCCACGAATCCGGCGTCGCCGCCCGGACGCCGGTTTTCGGCATGGCCCCCGTCAGGTCGACCGAGGGCATCATGCCGACCGCCCTTGCCTTGAGGTCCGCAACGACTTCTGGCTCGATCACCAGATTGTCCTGGCCAAACTGCATAGTGGCGCCGAACTTGGCGATAGCGACGTGATCGGCCAGATAGCCACCCGACCAGCGCACCACCCCCTGCCCGCCCTGGCCCTTCAGATCGAGCAGATGGCCCTTTACAGGCTCAAGCACGGCGAGCGACGGAACTGACGACGCCAGTGCCCTGGCGCCGAACCCGGCGGCCACAGCGACATGATCGGCGCCCAGTATCTCACCTGAGGCCAGGGTCACGGTCGTCGCCGACACGGCCTTCACCTCGGCGGACAATACCTCGCCGCCCTGCGTCAGAACAAGCGCCTTCAGGCTTTCGAGCACCTCACGGCCCGGCAGCAGCCAGTCACCCGTCACTTCGACCCCGTCCATGTCGCTGGCGATTCCCTTAAGCTGGTCATCGGTCAGGGCGGCAAACGATACGCCCATGGATCTAAGGCGCGGTGTGGTGATGTCGCTCAGGTTGTCGCTCTGATACCAGACATAGCGGCTACGCGCCTCGATTTGCGTCTTTTTCAGCACGGCGCGAACGTCGGCTGGCCACACGTCCATCAGGTCGATCCAGACCCGTTGCGCGCGATGCAGCCGGGCATAGGCGACCTCCGGCTCGATCTCCAGAAGCCCCTCCAGGGCCGGAGCGATCATGCCGGCGGCGATGCCCGAGGCGGTATCGCCGATATCATCCCGCGCAATGAGCCGGACCTTACCCCCCCTCGCCTGCGCCGCCACGGCCAGGCACAGGCCGGTAATGCCGCCACCGACGATATTCAGGGTTGTTTCGGAATTCGCCATGGTATGCGCCGGCAAATGAAGGACCTGCCACCGCCTGACCAGTTCCGGCGGAGCGAGGCATGCGGCATGTCGGCTAGAACAATCTTGGGCCCGATGGGCCGCCAATCTGGCGATGGTACCGTCTGCTGGTTTCGAACCAGCTACCTCCAGAGCCACAATCTGGCGCTCTACCAAGTGAGCTAAGACGGCACGTCATCGCGAGGAGCGTGTCTCTAACGCGAGAGGGCGCGGCGATCAAGCCCGAATTTGCCTTTCTGCAAAACGGACTATTTATACCCCTTCGCGGCGATATAAGCCTTCAGGTCGTTGATCCGGGTCTGGTCCGACGGGTGGGTCGACAGGAACTGTGGCGGCGCGCCGCTTTTCTGCGCCGACATGTTCTCCCACAAGGCCACCGACTCAGAGGCGCGGTAACCGGCCTTGACCATCAGGTCGACGCCGATCTTGTCGGCCTCAGATTCGTGCTTGCGCGAATATGGCAGCAGGAAGCCCAAAGCGGCGCCCATGCCACCGTAATTGGCCACGGCCTGCTGGACACGGCCCTCGGTCGTGCGCGTGGCAATTTCGAGCCCGACCTGCGTCGCCGCCTGCTGAGAAGCCCGTTCCGCCGCGTGGCGACCGATAACGTGGGCGGTTTCGTGGCCGATAACGGCTGCCAGCTGGTCGTCATTCTTCACGACCTTGAACAGGCCTGTATTGACGCCAACCTTGTTGCCCGGAATAACGAAGGCGTTCGGCTGGTCGTTCTCGAACAGGACATATTCCCAGGCTGATCCGCCCATGCCGGCGGCATTGACGATACGGCTGCCGACCTTCTGCAGACGGGCGTTCAGCGCCGCGTCGCGCGAAACCTTGGCCGTTCTCAGTTGCTCCTGCCAACCCGCCAGGGCGCTTTGTTCCAGGGACCGCTCATCGAACAGGATCAGTTGCGAGCGGCCGAGGGCATCATTGCTTTCGCAACCCGTCAGAACCATGCCAGCAACAAAAAAAGCCGCCAGCGATACGCCGGCCGTAAATTTGCGCATACCCAGTTGCATAGAGATGTCCTTGTTAACCATTGTGGCGGGACATTAGCGCAGTGCTGATAAAAAGGCACTCCGAAATTGCTTTCGGAGTGCCTCCAGCGGTCAGGCCACTACATCAGTCCAGCCGCCAGGTGACGGTCTGACGCAGGACGGAGCCCACCTCGACATTGCCCTTGGTGATATCGACACGGCCCTTATCCTGGACCATGCGGACCGTGGCGGCGCCAAAACCGTAACCACCAGGCTTTTCACTCACCGCCACGCACGAAACGCGGCCGGCTGTATCGAGGACGACACATTGCACGGTGGCAGAGCCTTCGACTTCGTTGTCCATGGCACGCACCGGGTAATAGTTCGCCAGCGCGGCGCCGTCGGGGAAACGGCTCCAGCGTGCGGTGACATATATCGGCTCAACCGAGGTGTCGGAAGTGCCGGTACCTGTCGTGGTCCCTCCGCCCGTCGTCGGCAGCGTTGGCGGGCCGGCGATCGCGACATCTCCCAAAGGCTCGGGATCATCGACAGGTATGATTGGCGCGGTTTCCACCTTGGCATCGTCCGCCAGGACCGGTTTGTGGACCTGGATGACCTTGGTTTCGACCGGTTCAGCGGGTTTCGGCTTCGACATATCGACGGAGAGGATGGGAGGCTCCGGGGTCGCCTCCCACGCCGGTTCCAGACCAGCGCCGAAGCGCTGATCAAGCAGGTAGTAGGCAAAACCGGCATGTATCGCAATGGCGATGCCGAGGGCCGCGTAGAAGGACGGCGGTATGCGTTTATTGGGGTTTATATCCAAAGCCGAGCGGCGGTTATGGACCGGGTTGTCCATGTTTTCGGTCTCCTTACATGATTGAACATCACGCAGAAGCGGCTACAGCCCGCAAGGTTACCGGGTCGGGTCCGAAAACGATGAGGCGGTATTCACCTGCATCAAAAAGTCGGCAATTGATTTTCTTGTAACGCCTTTTCTTGAGAACGACGATATGCTCAAACCGTTTTTGACGCAACCGTCATTTTTATTAGATCGGAATGGGTTTAGATGGAAACGCCATTCCGATCTAAGTTTTTGCTTGGCCGCGATATTTTGGCGAAAACCGCTGACACTTTTCGCCATGTCGCTCTAGATTGTCGCCCAAAAAGAAAAACCCGGAACCGAAGTTCCGGGTTTCCCTTTTTGCATTCGCTGGCCGGTTAGCCGAGCTGGAAGCGGAAGGTCTGCTTCAGCTTTTGCCCCGGTTGAACCTGACCACCTCCGGTATCGACGCGACCGCGGGACTCGATGGCCCGGACCGCCGCAGCGCCGAAGCCGTAACCCTTCGGGGTTTCGCTGACGACACTGCACTTCACCTTACCATCGGTGCTCAGGATCTGGCATTCGATGGTGGCCGAGCCTTCGACTTCGTCTTCCGAGGCGCGCTCGGGGTAGTAGTCATCGAGGTTCGGGAACTTCGACCACTTCGCCGAAACGTAAGCCGGAGCCGGTGGCGCCACGGGGGGCGGGGTACCGGTGTTCATCTGACGCGGTGGCTCGGTGTACTCTTGCTTCTGCTCCTTCGGAACCGGCGGAACCGGGATCGGAGGCGGCGGGGCCACGTCGGTCGGCGGCGTCACGCGTGGCTGAACCACTGGC
>CAMLPZ010000035.1 GCA_946482045.1 uncultured Asticcacaulis sp. | reverse complement strand
TAGCATATGGGCGCAATGGTGCCAAATGAAGGCTGAATGACGCATGAATGCGTAAGCCAGCCATAAGTTCAGCCGGGATAGCGCGCCTTCGTGGTTGCGTAGCCATAGGCCAGAATATCGCGCAGCACATCCTGGTCGATATCCGCCAGCCGCTTGATATAAAGGCAGGAGCGCGCGGTCGTATGCTTGCCCAGCCGCGACAGAGGCTCCGCCAGATCATCGAATCCCGGCGTGATATAGAGCGTGATATCGCCCTTGCGCGGCGAAAAGCCGATCAGCGGCCAGGTTTGCGGTTTATTACCTGCGTTGACGGTGTAGCTGCCAAAGCCGATGATGGCGCTGCCCCACATAACCGCAGGCTCACCGGTAATGTCGCTCAGCAGATCGATAAGGACCAGAGAATCCGCCCGATGCCGCTCCGGCGCGTCTGTGGCGACAAACGCGCGCGGGTCGATATCTGTGGGTCGGGTTTTGGGGTCGGCCATGCCGCGAGACTACAGCCCCTTGACGATACCTTCGACCATTTTCTTGGCGTCGGCGAACAGCATCATGGTGTTGTCGCGGAAGAACAGTTCGTTTTCGACACCGGCATAGCCTGCCGCCATGCCGCGCTTGACGAACAGAACGGTCTGGGCCTTTTCGACGTCCAGGATCGGCATGCCGTAGATGGCCGATGTCGGGTCGGTCTTGGCCGCCGGGTTGGTGACGTCGTTGGCGCCGATGACGAAGGCGACGTCGGCCGTGGCGAACTCCGAGTTGATGTCTTCCAATTCGAAGACCTCATCGTAGGGGACATTGGCTTCGGCCAGCAGAACGTTCATGTGGCCAGGCATGCGGCCGGCGACCGGGTGAATGGCGTACTTCACCTCGACGCCTTCTTCCTTAAGCTTGTCGGCCATTTCGCGCAGGGCGTGCTGGGCCTGGGCGACGGCCATGCCGTAACCCGGAACGATGATGACCTTGGACGCGTTCTTCATAATGAAGGCGGCGTCGTCAGCTGAGCCCTGCTTTACGGGGCGCGTTTCGACCTTGCCACCCGCAGCGGCGGCGGCTGTGTCGCCACCGAAGCCGCCGAGGATGACGCTGATGAAGCTGCGGTTCATGCCCTTGCACATGATGTAGCTGAGGATGGCGCCGCTTGAACCGACCAGCGCGCCCGTGATAATCAGGGCGATGTTTTCGAGCGTGAAGCCCAGCGCCGCAGCGGCCCAGCCCGAATAGGAGTTGAGCATCGAGACGACGACCGGCATGTCGGCGCCGCCGATCGGGATGATCAGGGTGATGCCGAGGACCAGCGACAGGGCGAAGATACCCCAGAAGGCCCACTGTGTGTCGGGCGTGCCGTGGTTGACGACCATGTAGACGATCAAGCCGATAATGGCCGCACCGAGGGCGATATTGAGCAGGTGGCGCGCCGGCAGGATGATCGGTGCGCCCGACATATTGCCGTTCAGCTTGGCAAACGCGATGACCGAGCCGGTAAAGGTGATGGCGCCGATGGCGCAGCCTAAAGCCAGTTCGATGATCGACTGGGTGTGAATACCGTCCAGGCCATTGTCGATGCCGAAGGCGCGCGGGGCATAGAGGGCGCCGATGGCGACCATGCACGCGGCCATGCCGACCAGACTGTGGAAGGCGGCGACCAGTTGCGGCATCGAGGTCATGGAGACCTTTTGTGCGATGACCGTACCGGCGATGCCGCCGACCGCGATGCCCGCCAGGATGATGACGATAGTCGTCGCATCCAGCGAGCCTGCGCTCATCAGGTGGAAGATCGTCACGCCAACGGCGATGGCCATGCCGACCATGCCATATAGATTGCCCTGACGCGAGGTCTCAGGCGAGGACAGGCCGCGCAACGCCAGGATAAACAGGACGCCCGAAACGAGATAGGCGAGGGTGGTGAGTTGTTCCATTAGTGCTTACCCCCTTCGGCCTTTGCAGCAGGCTTTTCTTTTTTCTTGTACATGGCCAGCATCCGGCGCGTGACCATGAAGCCACCAAAGATGTTAACGGCAGCAAGCGCCGAAGCGATGCCGCCCGCGCCCTTGGCGACCCAGGCACCCGCGCCGCCGTTCATGCCGGTGACGCTGGCTGCGGCGGCGATCAGCGCGCCAACGATGATGACGGAGGAGATGGCGTTGGTCACAGCCATGAGCGGCGTGTGCAGGGCGGGTGTGACGCTCCACACGACGTAGTAGCCGACGAAGATGGCCAGGACGAAGATGGCCAGGTGATAGATGACTTCCATTGTACTCTCCCTAGCCCTGCAAAGACGGATGGACGATCGCGCCGCCACTGGTGACCAGAGATCCCTTCAGGATCTCGTCTTCCAAGTCGGGGGCCAATGCGCCTTCCTTGTTGACCAGCAGGCCGACAAAGGCCTGAAGGTTTTTGGCGTAGAGCGCCGATGCGTCCGTGGCGATGCGCGTGACGATGTTCGAAAAACCGATGATCTTGACGCCGTTGACGTCGACGACCTCATCGGCGACGCAGCCTTCGACATTGCCGCCCTGCGGCGCGGCCAGGTCGATCAGCACCGAGCCCGGCTTCATGCTGGCGACTTGTTCCTTGGTGACCAGGATCGGCGCGGCGCGGCCGGGGATCAGGGCGGTGGTGATGACGATGTCCTGCTTGGCGATGTGCGAGGACACCAGCGCCGCCTGCTTAGCCTTGTATTCCGCGGACATTTCCTTGGCGTAGCCGCCGGCGGTCTGGGCGTTCTTGAACTCTTCGTCCTCGACGGCCAGGAACTTGCCGCCTAAGGATTCGACCTGTTCCTTGGTCGCGGGGCGGACGTCGGTGGCGGTGACGACCGCCCCCAGACGACGCGCAGTCGCGATGGCCTGGAGGCCGGCGACGCCCACGCCCATGATGAAGGCCTTGGCAGGCGCAACGGTGCCGGCCGCGGTCATCATCATCGGGAAGGCCTTGCCGTAGGCAGAAGCGGCTTCAATGACGGCGCGGTAGCCGGCCAGGTTGGCCTGCGATGACAGGGCGTCCATGACTTGCGCTCTGGTGATGCGCGGGACGAATTCCATGGCGTAGGCGGTGGCGCCCTTGGCGGCCAGGGCTTTCAACGTGTCTTTTTCGCGGTGGGCATCGAGAAGCGCGATAACCGTGGCGCCCGGTTTCAGCGCCGCGATCTCAGCGGCCGAAGGATTGCGCACTTTCAGGACGATATCGCCCTTGCCGGCAGCCTCGATGGCGCTGGCGGAAAGTGTGGCGCCGGCGGCCGTATAGGCGTCATCCGTAATAGATGCGCCTAATCCTGCGCCGGTTTCGATTGTAACGGCAAGTCCAGCGCCGGTCCATTTCTTGACCGTTTCCGGGGTTGCCGCGACCCGTGCTTCATTGGCGTGGGTCTCTTTCAGTACCGCGATAGTGACAGCCAAGTTGTTATCCCTCTGACTATGGCTTCGGCAGACGTCTAATTGCATCCGCAACGACATTGGTGTCGTCGTTTATTATCAATGGTGTGTTATGAGGAATTGGCTGGCAAGTAAAGCCGGGAAGTCACTTTACCACTTTTTCCCGGATGTCAGGATATTTTGGACGCCGCAAAGGCAAGCACGGCAAGGTGTTTATCGCGAACGATGTCGAAGCGCGCACGACGATGTGTGATACGTCCGGACAAATGACAAAAGGCGCACGCACGATGATTCGCGCGTCACGCCTCAGTCAGACTTGATAAAGGGAGGTGGCCGTTTAGTGGCTGTCCGGCTTCTTCTTGAGCAGGATGAAGCCGAGCACGCCGACGACGACGGCCGAAATGGCAGCCGGGATAAAGCCGGCGCCGGGGATGCAGGTCAGGACAACCAGGAAGACCAGGACGACGGCCAGATGCAGGCTGCCCCACTTGGTCAGGTCGGCGAACAGTTCATAGCTGTGCTTGTGCTGCGAGATGTCCATTTCGCCGTGGACATAGTCGTTGTGATGATCGTGGTGGTCAGCCATTGGCACAGTCCTAAATCGGTGCAGAACGCATCTGCGAAACAGTATTGTGTTCGCTCTTACAAAAGGGTGAAGCCCCGGTCAACCTCAGCCAAGCGATGTGCGGAAAAGTGTAGGCGGTTTTGGCTACGCCGAACTCCGTTTCCGCTTAAACATCGCGCCAAACAAAAAGGTTATAGAATGGCTTCAAAGCCGTCGATAAGGCCTTCCAGCCGCGACACGCCCATCTTCCAGAAGCTCTTGTCGCGCGGATTCATGCCGAATGGTGCAAGCGCTTCGGTATAGGTCTTCGTGCCGCCGCCGGCCAGAAGCGTGCGGTACAGCGGCGTGAAGGCCGCCGGATCCTCGCGGCGTTTCTCCATAAGGGCAGATACCAGCAGGTCGCCGAAGCTGTAGGCGTAGACGTAGAACGGCGCGTGGACAAAGTGGGAGATATAGGCCCACCAGTATTCATAGCCCTCGTTGAGCTTGATCGCGGGGCCGAGCGACTCGCCCATGACGTCGAGCCACATGGCGTTGATTTCGGGTATGGCGACTTCACCAGCCTGACGGGCATTGTGGAAACGCTCTTCGAAACGATGGAAGGCGATCTGGCGGATGACCGAGTTCAGGCCATCCTCGATCTTGCCGGCCAAAAGCGCCTTCTTGTCGTCCTTGCTGGCGTCGGCAACCAGGTGTTCGAAGACCAGCCCTTCGGCAAAGATTGACGCGGTTTCGGCAAGAGTCAGGGGCGTGTCGGCCAGGATCGAACCCAGGGGCTGGCACAGGGTCTGGTGGACGGCATGGCCCAGTTCATGCGCCAGGGTGAGGACTTCGCGGCGGTCGCCGGTGAAGTTCAGCATGACGTACGGGTGACGGTTTGCCGTCACCGGATGGGCATAGGCGCCCGAGGACTTGCCCTGACGCGGTGCTGCGTCGATCCAAGGCTTATCGAAAAAGACACGTGCGCGCTCTTCGAACTCCGGCCCCATCTGGGCGAAGGAATCGAGCACGATGGACTTGGCCTCGTCCCAGCCGTAGCGCTTCTGGACGTCCTGGGTGAGCGGGGCATTGCGGTCCCAGAAGTCGAGTTGCTTGCGGCCCATGATTTTGGCCTTCAGCGCATAGTAGCGATGCGACAGGCCGGAATACGCCTCCGACACCGCATCGGCCATAGCGTCGACCGCGTCCTTATCGACCTCGTTGGCTAGGTGGCGCGAAGCGGCCGGGGTATCGTACTTGCGCCAGCGGTCCTCGACCTGCTTTTCAAAGGCGAGGGTATTGAGACATAGCGCTAGGACAGGCGCGTTTTCCTTCAGCGCCTCGGTCAGGCCCAGGGCTGCCGCCTTGCGGACCGAAGGCTCCGGCGCCGACAGGCGGGTGAGGGCGTCGTTGAGCGTCAGGCTGTCCTTACCGACCTTGGCGCGCAGGCGGGTCAGGGTCTCATCGAACAGACGCGTCCACTGGCCAACCGCCGGCATGCGCTCCAGCATCAGTCGTTCCAGTTCGGCCGACAGTTCGTGCGGTCTTGAAGCCCGTATGCGGCGCAGCCACGGGCGCCAGCGCTGAGCCTTCTCTACCATCTTCAGTGCATTCTCGATTTCCCAGTCTTCGAGCTGGTTCAGTTCGAGACTGAGGAACAGGCTGTCGGCCGAAATCATCGCGGCCTGTGTCCTAAGGTCGGATTCAAGCGTGGCGACGCGCGTGCTCTCGCGATCAATGGTTGATGCCAAAGTGGCATAGGCCAACGCCCCACCCATCTGGTCCATGGCTTTCTCGTAAAGAGACGCCGCCTGATCGATCAGCAGACCCAGGCGTTCCGCATTGCCGCGCGCCGCCAGGAACTGTCCCTGAAGCTTGGCCAAGTCCTTGACGAAGCCAGCGCCGGCCTTGAGGTCCGCGTCGATGCCGGGATCATCCGGGCCGCTGTAAAGATCGGACAGGTCCCAGACCGGCAAGCCGGTGGCGGTATCGACGGGCAACTGAGTCATGATAAAATCTCGTGGATATATGCAGGCACATAAGCACGTGCCCGCAAAAAATCGAGCCGAATTCTGGAATGGTCCACAACTGCGGACAGATTGAATTAGGTGGGGATAAGCTGTGCCGGCGCAGTCCCTGTCCAGTCCGTGCCCAGTCCGTGCCCAGTCCGTGTATGACACATTAACCTTGTGTCTAAACCTGATTTTTATGCCGTTCGGCTAAGACTGTCTCAAAATAAACCGCGCCGTCAGAACGACGGTGTCCGATATAGAGATGGTATGACATGGCCAAGACGATCCTGATCTGTGACGACGATCCCACGCAACGCCGCCTGATTCAGGCTGTGCTGGAGCGCGAAGGCTTCGCCGTCCTGCACGCCGAGAACGGCGCGCAGGCCTATGATCGCCTGACGACGACCACCGGCATCGACGCCGTCATCTTGGACCTCGTCATGCCGGGCCAGTCGGGCATTGATACACTCAAGGAAATCCGTGCCGCGGGGCTGCGTACGCCGGTCGTGGTCCTGACGGCCTCGGGCGGGATCGATACCGTCGTCAAGGCCATGCAGGCCGGCGCGCAAGACTTCTTCATCAAGCCGGCCTCGCCGGAACGCATTCTGGTATCGGTGCGCAACGCGCTTCAGATGGGCGACATGGCCGCCGAAGTCACGCGTCTGAAGAAACACGCGACTAACCGCACCTCGTTCGACGACCTGATCGGCACCTCTCAGGCCATGACGCTTGTCCGCCGCCTGGGTGAACGCGCCGCCAAGTCGTCTATCCCCGTGCTGATCCTCGGCGAAAGCGGCGTCGGCAAGGAACTGATCGCCCGCGCCATCCAGGGATCGAGTGAGCGCTCCGGCAAACCTTTCGTCGCCGTCAACTGCGGCGCGTTGCCGGAAAATCTGGTGGAATCCATACTGTTCGGCCACGAAAAGGGCTCGTTCACCGGCGCTTCCGACAAGCATCTCGGCAAGTTTCAGGAAGCCAATGGTGGCACGCTGTTTCTCGACGAGGTCGGGGAATTGCCGCTCGACATGCAGGTCAAGCTGCTGCGCGCGCTTCAGGAAGGCGAGATCGATCCGGTCGGTTCCAAGCGTCCGGTCAAGGTCGATGTCCGTATCATCTCGGCGACCAACCGCAACCTGGCTGACCAAGTCAAGATTGGCGCTTTCCGCGAAGACCTGTTCTATCGCCTCAACGTCTTTCCGATCGAAGCGCCTTCCTTGCGTGAGCGCCGCGACGACATCCCGGCCCTGATCGAACACTTTATCCGCCGCTTCAATGTTGAAGAAGGCAAGCGCGTCAGCGGCGTGTCGGCCGAGGCCTTGCAGATGCTGTGCGCCTACGAATGGCCGGGCAATGTCCGCCAGCTCGAAAATACCATCTATCGCGCCATCGTCCTGGCAGACAGCCCGCACTTACAGGCCTACGACTTCCCAGCCATCAGCGGCGTCAACATGCCGGCGCCTGCGCCGATGCCGGCGGCTACAATCAGCCTGGCCCAGAGTGTTCGCGAGCAGATCGAAGAGGTCAACGCCCTGCATGACGCTCCGGTGCGCATTCTCGACGAGGCCGGCCACCTGCGTAAACTGGAAGACATCGAGCGCGACCTGATCGAGCACGCCATCAGCGTCTATGCTGGCCATATGTCCGAAGTGGCGCGCCGTCTTGGTATCGGTCGTTCGACTCTGTACCGGAAAGTCCGTGACTGCGGTCTGGAAGGTCTGGTCAAGGAAGCTGGGTAAGGTCAATCTTTGCGCGTTTAACGGTCGTGCTAATGCACATTTTTTGTGTAAAATCAATAAGTTGCATTGTTGATATCGTCGTTATAACGTCTGCTGGCGCGCAATTGCGGTGTAAAGGCACATAAGAGCCGTTGGCATGAGGAATAAAGGACTGGCCAGTCCCGCAGGGATTGGCTAGTTTACCCTCTGCATTGAAATGCAAGAGGGATTTTCATGTCTAAGAACTCGTCGCGCGGAGTTGACCGCCGTCTCTTTCTCGCGGGTTCAGTCGCTGCCGCCGGTTTTGCGCCGGCCTTGGCCAATGCCGCGATTGGAGACCTGGTTTATTATGTTGGCTCCTATGCGTCGGAAGGTGGCGCGGGCGTCAGCACGCTGTCATATTCGGCCGCCTATGACAAATGGACCCAAGGCAAGAAGCCGGACCCGACCGTGCCGAATGCCTCCTATGGTGTCTACAGCCCGAAGCTGAAGCGTCATTACGTCGTTAATGAACAGGAAAATGGCCTGATCGGCATCTATCAGGTCTCCGCCAACGGCTCCAAATGGACCAAGAAGGGCGAAGTTTCCAGCCAGGGCAGTGGCCCCTGCTATATTTCTCTGGACGCAACGGAATCGTATCTGGCGGTCGCCAATTACAATTCGGGCAATATCGCCGTCTATAAGCTGGATGAAAAAACCGGCCTGCCGATCGAACCCGCGATCGTCAAGCAGAATTCGGGTTCCGGCCCCAATGCTGAACGCCAGCAAGGGCCGCACGCCCACTGGGTCAAGTTCTCGCCCGATCAGAAGTACATCTACAGTGTCGATCTCGGTACCGACGAGGTTCTCGGCTACAGCTTCGACGCCACCTCAGGCGCCGTCGGCGAAAAGTTTGTCGCCTACAAGTGCGAGCCGGGCTTCGGTCCCCGCCACCTGAACCTGCATCCATCGGGCCAGGTTGCCCATATACTGGGTGAACTGGAGAACGCACTGATTACCCTGCGTCCGAAGGGCGACGGTACATTCGAAGACGTCCAATATATCAAGACCTTGCCGGCCGACTTCACCGGCGCAAGTTTTGCCGGTCACATGGCGATGAACGACCTGGGCAATATCCTGTATGTCTCAAACCGTGGCCATAACTCGATCGCGGTCTTCGGTCTCGACACGACCGGCCGCCTGGCCTTGCTGCAGATCATCCCGACCGGCGGCGACTGGCCACGCTTCTTCTACATCGTTCCGGGCTTCGACCGTCTCGTCGTTGCGCACCAAAAGAGCAACGACGTGACGGTCATGGCGCAATATACCAATGGCACCCTGCGCAAGCACGACGCCAAGTTCACCGTGAACGCGCCGGTGTTCATGGCGCCGGTCGCTTAAGGTAACAGCACCGAAATATTATAAAGAGATCCAGCACTTACGCCCCTGACGACGTTGTCGCTCAGGGGCTTTTCGTTGCAGGTCACCTGAGTTGAATCAATCATTGAATGTCGTTTGAAGTGGACGTGGAATTCGGCGCCACGGAACCAGCGGACAGCCTTAGCTTCGTTCCAATGCGACGGCAACTGTGGCTTGATGCTGAGACCTTCACGGCAGCCCTTGAGGCCCAGCAGACCCTCGATGACGCTACGATAAATCCAGGATGCCGTACCGGTGTTGAACAGGTGTGATGAGCGGCCTGAGGCGTCCGGAAACTGCCTGTGCGCGCCACGGTAATAGTTGGGCAGGAAGACCGGCAACTGGCCACGGCGCAGCAGGTCGTCGTCGTCGGGGCCGGTCAGCATGCGGCGGAGCAGTTCAAAGGCCTTGTTGGCTTCGCCGATCTCATAAAGGCTGTGGATGTAGAAGGCGGCGGCGTGGTTGTAGACCGAACCGTTTTCCGCCACACCAGGGAATTTTTGCGTCAGGCGGCCCACATCCTCGCGCATATGCGTGTAAGCCGGGCCGATCATTTCGACGCCGTAGGGCGTTTCCAGCTGCTCCTCGACAGCCTTTAGCATCAGGGGCGCCTTGCTGGCGTCGGCCGCGCCCGACAAAAGGGCCCAGCTTTGGGCGTTGAGATAGATGCGGCCCTCGACATCCTTCTTGATGCCGAACACCACATCATCGTCCGTAATGCCACGGCCGTACCAGTCGCCGTCCCACAGGTGAGTGTTGACGGCGGCGTTAAAGCGCTCGGCGGCTTTGGCGAACTCGGAACCGTCATGGCCGTCAGCCGCCAGGATGCCGGCCCACAGGCGCAGCGAATAGGCGGTCGCCATGCTCAGCCAGCCCGATACGCCGCGGCCCTTCCAACCGACCATGTTCATCGGGTCGTTCCAGTCACCCTGTTCGATGAAGTTGAGATTGCGGTGATCTACCGATTTTATCAACCATTGATTTGCCTTGGAAACACGCTCTCGAACCGTCAGGGTTTCATTTGTGTGGGTGTTGAGTACCGGCGCATCGAGAAGAGCATAGTCATCTGTTTCAGAGAGGTAAGATTCGAGAAAAAGCGCCAGCCAAACCGCGTGATCTGTATGCGGTACCTGGTTGATATATTTCAGTTCGGCGCCTTCATAGAGCGTAATGCCGTCTGGCATGGCGCCGCTCTCTTCCTGTTGTGACAAGGCTTTGAGCAGGACTGCGCGGGCGGTCTGCGGCTGGACATAGACGCTGCCGATGGCGTCCTGGAGGAAGTTGCGCGTTTGGGGATCGGTGGTCAGGCGGTTGGTGTCGCCATGGTAATAGACCTGGCGCGGCATCCACGAGTTGACGAAGGATGTGAGATGCCTGTCATCAAAATCAACATTGACTGATCCGCGTCCGCGCGCCATGTACTGGGCATAGTCATGACGCGCCTGAGCGAAGCCGTCTGCCGACAGGAAGCGCGATTTCAGGCGATCAATTTCGGCGTTGTCGAAGGCCGGACCGAACAGAAAGCGGTGGGTCGTGGTCTCACCGGGCGCCAGGTCGTGGTCGAACTGCAGGGCGCAGATTGGATTTTCGTAGCGCGCTACGCCACCGGCCAGACGCGCCCCTTGCAGAACATCCGGATTGTGCAGTCCGCCTTCGCCTTCGAAGCGCGCCTGGCGTGTCTCAAAGGCCGCAGGCGTTTGTTCGCTGATCAGAAAGACCTTGTCTTTCAAGTCCTTGTTCTTGAAGTAGTCGGCGACCTTTTGGTAGGGCGTCACGCTGTCGGCGACAATACCGTTGAGACCGGCATGGAAGTCGGCTGACTGGTTCATCCAGCTCATCAGGCCCAGTGGGAAGGCGGGATAAAGGCTGATGTTCTGTGCGGCATCGCCGGCATTGCGCAGGTGCACCTCCCAAAGCTCGCAGGCTTCGTCGACCGGCAGGTTGAGGATAATCTCTATCCACAGATCATCCTGCTGAATTTGCCAGGAAATATCCGTCGGCGTGAGGCGGAATTCAAACTTATCAACAGGCTTACGCACAGGTTCATAAGGCACTGAAAAGATGCCGTTATTGTTACGGTTCTTGATGTAGAAAAAGCGCCCGGGATGGTGGGCATAGGTGCCCTGTTCCGGAAGCATGAAATGCTTGGCTTCCATGATCTGGGCGCGGGCGTATTTGGCGGGCTCGGGCTGCATGAACTGGGCGGTGGCAAATCCCCGCGCCGTCATGTGGATCATCATGCGCGGATTCCACAGATACCCTGCGGCGAGCGGAAGGGCTGTCGCGCTGTGCAGGCGGCAGGTATCGGAGTCAAAATCTATAAGAGGCATCAGGAGTCTTTTTGAGCTTTGCGGGAGGTCAGTTCGGCCTGCACTTCGGCGAGGCGTTTATCATTGAGATCGTAGGCGGCCATAATCGCGGCAGACAGCAGGGCCAGGGCGCCCGGCACGACGCTCATCAGCAGTAAAATCCCTTCCTGGGATGCGCCACTCTGGGCCTGGTTGGCCTTGTAGCCGAGGCTGGCCAAGGTCCAGGCGATAACGGCGGAGGCCAGGGCGCCCCCCAGCTTCTGGGCGAAAATGGCCGCCGAGAAGGTCATGGCTGTGGCGCGCCGGCCGGTCTTGTATTCGGTATAATCGGCCGTGTCGGCGTACATTGAGAAGGTTAGCGGTGATTTGGGCCCCAGGCACAGGCCGATTACGACCTGCATGGCATAGGCAATCCATAGCTGGTCCTTCGGGATGAAATAGAAGGCGATGGAAAAGACGCCGACCAGGCCCATAAGGATCATCAGCAGCGACTTCTTGTCGATGAAGCGGGTCATGACGGGGGTGAGGAGGGCGCCACCGGCCAGGGCCACACCGTAGATCGTCAGGAATTCCTTCACCTTGTCGGGCTCACCGATATAATACTTCATATAATAGGGCGCCGCGCCCATGCGCGTCGAGATCGTCACCATAATGACGAGGGCCAGGACGAACAGGATCATCCATGGGCGGTTCTGAGACAGGTCGGCGATATCGCGCCACGGGCTGACCTTCTGTTCCTGCACCGGCAGGATTCTTTCCTTCGTTGTCGCAAAGACATTGAAGAAGAACAGGCAGGCCAGGATGCCGTAAAGCGCCATGGTCATCTGCCAGCCGACCGTGTCGTCGCCGCCACCGAACTTCGCCCCGAACCACTTGACTAGAATCGGCGTGCAGTAGGTAACGAAGGTGCTGCCCAGGAATGCGAATACGAAACGGAAGCTGTTGATTTGGGTGCGCGACTGCGGATCGTTAGTTAGTACACCTGACAGGGCGCCGTAGGGGATGCTGACCACCGAATAGACGGCCATCATGATCGCAAAGGTGATGTAGGCGTAGATGACCTTGGCGGTGGAATCGAGGTCCGGCGTGGTGAAGGTGAGGACCGCCGACACCGCCATTGGGATGGCTGCCCACAAAAGCCACGGGCGATAGCGGCCCCACTTGCTTTTGGTCCGGTCGGAAATGGCGCCCATCAGGGGATCGACGAAGGCGTCGAGCAGCTTGGTCGTTAGCAGCATGGTGCCGGCGACGCGCGGATCGAGCCCAAAACTGTCGGTGTAGAATATCAGCAGGAAGGCCGATATGGTCGTCCAGTACAGGTTGAAACCGAAATCGCCCGCTCCGTAGCTTAAGCGTTCAAACAGCTTCGGCTTGTTCGCCGCGCTTCCATCCTTGCTCATCTTCCCAACCATTTTTTGTCTGTTTGGGTGACGCTACCACGCATATCTGTGTTTTGGAAAGCGCTGTCAAAGACTGGAAGCGGTTTCGGGGCGTTGGAAGCGGTCTTATTTTTCGTCGCTACCTTCAGGCTTGGCGTTACGGGCTTTCTTGCGGATTTCCCGCAGCTTGACGCCTTGACGGTCAGACAAGGTGCCGTTCATCGCGCCCTTGTCGGGATCGGCAAAGGCGCGGCCATAGGTGCGGACGCGGTCTGAAACGCTTTCAAGGAACTCGCCCTCCCAGTCGGACAGGGGAATACCTTTTTCGGCGGCCTCCCTGCGGGCGCGCTCAAGCAGTTTCAACGTTGATTTTTGCAGTGCCTGTTGCTGGGCCTTGCGTTGCTCGGCAGGGGACGGCGGCGCCTTTACAGGTATTTTTGCGACGGATTTTGCCTTGAAGCCTTGGCCGGCCCCAATCGGCGTCCTGGTTTGCAGCGGCTTGGAACGTGACAAGCCTTTTGAGGGCGTCTTGGATTTAAACGCCATGAGGTGTCATCCGGATACGAAAAAACCCGCTGTCCATCGCCTGAAGATGGAAAGCGGGCTCAAAGCTGTCAAGCGACCTGATCAGCCTTCGATGGCCGACATATAGAGTTCGATCAGCGCCTCTTCCTCGGACATCTTGGCCTTGTCCTGCTTGCGGATGCGAACGACCTTGCGCAGGATCTTGACGTCGAAGCCTTCGCCCTTGGCTTCGGAGTAGACCTCCTTCAAGTCTTCGCTGACCGCAGCCTTGTCTTCTTCAAGGCGTTCAATGCGTTCGATAAACGACTTGAGGCGGCCTTGGGCCGCGCCAGAGATGACGTCGTCGGATTGGAAGGAGGGGGCGTCATCGGCCATAGCGGACTATCCTGAGAGGAGAAAACATGCACTTGCGTTTAACCATAGCCAAGTGATTCGCTCCTCTCAACTCACGAGCAACGAAAATGGCGTGATTGCCTGTGGATGATTATAAAATGCCGGCGGTAACCATCGCTGGACGAAGGGTTTCCGGGCGGTCGAACAGGTGGGTGACGAAGCCCATCGCCTTGGCGGCTTCGATATTGGCGCGGCTGTCGTCGGTGAAGAAAACCGCCTCTGCCGGCAGGCCCATGCGCTTTAACGCAATGTCATAGATGCGCGGGTCGGGCTTCACGATCTTTTCGACGCCGGAAATGATGACGTCGCGCATGTGGCGGAAGGACGGGATTTTGGAGAAGACCATCTCCGCCTTTTCCTGCGGCATGTTGGTCAGGGCGTATTGCGGAATGCCCTTGGCTTCAAGTTCGTCGATGATGGCCATCGTCTCGGGGATTGGGGCGCCCAGCATCTCGTCGAAGCGATTGTCGAACGCATGAATCTCGTCGGCGAATTCCGGGAAATCGGCCAGGGCCTGGATGCGGTTTTCGGCAAATGTGACACCCGCGTCGTGGCGGTCATGCCAGCTCATGGGCACCACGTTCGTCAGGAAGTGCTGACGGCGCTCGGTATCAGTGATAATCTTGCGGAACAGGTTTTCCGGATGCCACGTGATCATGACATTGCCGATATCGAATAGGACGGCTTTGATCTCGGCCATGATGAACCCCTAATGGCGGACACGAAAAAACGCTTAAAGCGCGATCGCTTTAAGCGTTATTCGATGACAGGATCAAGACGCCGAAACGCCTTTGATAGACCTGGATTAGCCTTGCTTCGCCTTGAAGCGCGGGTCCGTCTTGTTGATCACATAGACGATGCCCTTGCGGCGCACGATCTTGCAGTCGCGGTGGCGACCTTTCAGCGACTTGAGCGAGCTGCGGACTTTCATTGGCTTTCACCTGGTCTTTATAATAGGCGTTGAAACTTAACCGGCATGCGCGCATCGCCAACCGTCCGGTTGCGCTGTCGCCCGCCAATAGAGGCGCGGTATCTATGGGAGGGCGCGTCCCTTGTCAACGAATTTTGCCTTACCCGCGCCAGATTTCTCGGGATCATTAAGCTTTCACGGTTGGAACTTATATAAATGTCGGCTTAAGATGCCAGCCAAGCCGGTTGGATAATGCCGGGAGGAGAATGAGATGCGGTTTCGTGCCCTGAGCCTGTTTGCTGTCCTGACCGCCTGCGCCAGCACTGGTCCGCAGACACCCGCGCCGTCGACCGCGCCCACGGCCAGTACGCCGGTACCGCAGCAGCATCCTGAGGCCGCAGCACCGACGGCCAATGCGCCGGCCGCGACACCGGCGCCCTCGGCCGTCAATCCCGTGCCAATTACGGCCTATGGCGATTTTGACGCCTGGAAGCAGGACTTTATCAAGAAGGCCGTCATGCGCGGCTTCGACGCCGGCTTCGTCACGGTGGCACTGGATGGCGTGCAGCCGCTGCAAAGCGTCAAGTCCGCCGACAACCAGCAGCCCGAATTCTCCAAGCCCGCTTCCAGCTATATGCGCCAGGCGGTATCGCCGGCGCGGGCCGCCGCGGCGCGCGCCAGGGTCGATGCCAATCCCAATGTGCCGGCCATCGAGGCAAAATATGGCGTGCCGAAGTGCCTTCTGGGCGGTATCTGGTCGATGGAAAGCGATCTGGGCCGCGTCCAGGGCAGCACGGATGTCCTGGCGGCGCTGGCGACCTTGGCCTTCGACGGTCGCCGCCGCGTCTGGGCCGAGGACCAGTTGATCGCCGCCCTGACGATTCTGCGCGATCACAAGATCCCACGCGAGCGCCTGAAGGGCTCCTGGGCGGGGGCCATGGGCCAGACGCAATTCATGCCCGACAGCTATTTGCGCCTGGGCGCCGATGGCGACGGCGACGGTGTCGTCGATATCTGGGCTTCCGATTCGGACGCCCTGGCTTCCAGCGCCAACCTGCTGGCCAAGGAAGGCTGGAAGGCCGGACAGGAGTGGGCGGTCGAGGTCATTCTGCCGCCGGGCTTCGACTATTATCTGGCCGAGACCGACAAGACCAAGAAGCCGGCCGACTGGCAGGCCCTTGGTGTCAAGCGCGCCGACGGCGGCTACTTCCGGCCCGAGGAACTGAACGAAAACGGCGTAATCCTGCTGCCGTCGGGCGCCAACGGTCCGGCCTTCATGGCCCTGCCGAATCACTACGTGATCCGCAAGTACAACAACTCGACGTCATATGCGCTGGCGGTCGGCCTGCTGGCCGACGGCGTCTGCGGAAAGGATAGCACCGTCACGCCGTGGCCGGTCGAGCCACCGCTCAGCCTGGACCAGCGGATCAAAACCCAGGAAGCGCTGAAGGCGGCGGGTTTTAACCCCGGAGCGGTCGACGGCGTCATCGGCGTGGGCACGCGTCAGGCGATTCGCGAATGGCAGAAGGCGAACAACGAACCGGCGGACGGCTATCTCAGCTTCGACCTGGCCAACCGTTTCGTCGTTATGCAGGGCGGAACGCCGGCAGTTAGACCTGGTTAGCACTGTAAGCAGTGGACTTCCTAAAAAAGAGGGTTAATCCGCCCGCGCGGGAAACCGCCTCTTAATGATTAACACCCATAGTGCCCGTGAATAACTGGCTTGGGTGTGTCTGAATGTTCCCGATCATCGGAATCGTTGTTTTGTTTGCCACGGTGTTCGGCAGCTATCTGTTGTCCGGCGGCAGCATGGACCCTATCCTGCACTCCCTGGCTTACGAACTCATGGGCATCGGCGGCGCTGCTATCGGCGCCACTTTGATTTCCAACGATCTCCATACCCTCAAGGCGATGGGGGGGGGCATGGGCAAGGTTTTTGGCGGCGCGAAATGGAAGGCATCGGACTACCGCGACCTTCTGTCCTTATTGTTTCTGTTGACCAAGACCATGAAGTCCAAGGGCGTCATTGCTCTGGAAAGCCATATCGAAAAGCCGCACGACTCAACGATCTTCACCCGCTTTCCGAAGATCATGAAGGATCACTTTGCCATCGACTTTATCTGCGACACGCTCCGCATGATGACCATGAACCTCGAAGATCCTCACCAGGTCGAGGACGCGATGGAAAAGCAGCTCGAAAAGCACCACCACGAAGCCCTGCATCCGGCCCATTCCATGCAGTCCGTCTCCGACGCCTTGCCTGCGCTTGGCATCGTTGTTGCCGTTCTGGGTGTTATCAAGACTATGGGCTCCATCACCGAGCCGCCGGAAATCCTGGGCGGCATGATCGGCGGCGCGCTGGTTGGTACCTTCCTGGGCGTCATGCTGTCCTACGGGCTGGTGGGACCCTTCGCGGCCCGGATGTCGGCGGTGGTCGAGGAGGAGGGCGCCTTCTACAAGATTATTCAGTCAGTCCTGGTCGCCCACCTGCACGGCAATGCCGCCCAGATTTCGGTCGAAATAGGCCGCGGCAGCATCCCGTCGGTCTCGCAACCGTCATTCGCCGAAATGGAAGAGGCGCTCAACAATATTCCGAACGAAGCAGCGTAATAACAGGCAGCGCGAATCGATATAGCTTTTGTTAACCCGTCTCCGGTCAATATGGATCAGCGGATAGCTACCGTAGGTCCGCGCACGCGTGATCGGCAGCGCTTCTCGCTTATGCGGTAACGGCCTTGGAAGTTTTCGCCGGTTACGTCGTGGATTGCGCAGGTTTTGTGCGCTTTTTCTCCATATTTGATGAATTATATCCCGATTGTTGCAAACGGTGATCACAAAAATGTGAAATACCCTCTTGCGAGACTCACCCGTTTTGAGTATGAGTCTTTGCGTGGGCCGGGTTTACAGCTCCTTGCCCTCTAACGTTAGAAACAAAGGATCTGGATCCATGACCTCCAAAATCGTTCGCTCGGCCCTGATCGCCGCCGCCGCCGTCGCCGCTCTGTCGGTTGCCGCTTGCCAGCCGAAGGCCGCTGAAGAAGCCGCCACCTCGGAAGCCGCTCCGGCCGTTGAAGCCGCTCCGGCCGACGCTTCGGCTTCGGAAGCTGCTCCGGCTGCTGACGCTTCGGCTTCGCCGGCCGCTGCTGAAGCTGCTGCTCCGGCTGCTGCTCACTAATCATTCGCCCGTACGGGCAATGGTTTGACGAAGGGCTGCGCGATCGTCGCGCAGCCCTTTTGTTTGTGCTAAACGCATGGCCATGAAACGCATACGAATCGCCGCCACCGTTCTGGCCTGTCTCCTGGCCGTTACCGCCTGTTCCAAGGAAGAGGCGCATGAAGAACCCGTCGCCGAAGAGGGGCACGACTTGCCGGCGCTCGACGCCACCGCCAGCCAGGATGCCGAAGCCGCTATAGCCGCCGCCATGGCCGCTTCGCCAACGGCGCTTGAGGCGCCTGCCACTGCGTCTTCGGGTGCTGTGTCATCGAGCGTGGCGGCATCGTCCGCCGCTGCTCATCCCTCCGCTGAAGGCCCCGCGTCGGGACACTGATCGCCTGTGTATATTTGAATACACAAGGGTTGATATCAAATCCTTTGTGAATGCGCCGGTTTAGGGTATGAGTCTTCGCCGTGGCCGTGGGTCACGCTTTTGTATAGCTAACGTTAGAAACAAAGGATCTGGATCATGACCTCCAAAATCGTTCGTTCGGCCCTGATCGCCGCCGCCGCCGTCGCCGCTCTCTCGGTCGCCGCCTGCCAGCCGAAGCCCGCCGCTGAAGAAGCTGCTGCTTCGGAAGCCGCTCCGACTGAAATGGCTCCGGTCGACGCTTCGGCCTCGGAAATGGCTCCGGCCGCCGACACCTCGGCTTCGCCGGCTGCAACCGAAGCTCCGGCTGCTGCTCACTAATCATTCGCCCATACGGGCAATGGTTTGACGAAGGGCTGCGCGACGATCGCGCAGCCCTTTTGTTGTAATGACACATGATCCACAGCTCTATTTCGCTGAAGACGGCACGCCCCGGTCGGCGCGTTTCGGCGACATCTACTATTCCCCGCAGGATGGCCTGAGTGAGTCGCGGGCCGTTTTCCTTCAGGGATGCGGTCTGCCGGATGCCTGGAAGGCGGGTGGGCATTTCAGCGTGCTGGAACTTGGGTTCGGGACCGGCCTGAACATCGCCGCACTGATGCAGCTATGGCTGGGGAACCGGCCGGCCAGCGGCCATCTTCATATATTTTCCATCGAAGGCTTCCTGATGACCGCGGATGCGGCCGGAGCGGCGCTCGCCAACTGGCCGGAACTCGACGCGTTTCGGGAAGCCTTGCTGGCGCAGTGGCCCAAGGCGCGGCATGGCTTTCACCACATGGATTTCCCGCACTGGGGCATTAGCGTGACCATCGCGCTGATGGATGTCCGCGCGGCGCTCATCGCCTGGGGCGGGGCGGCCGACGCCATATTCCTCGATGGCTTTTCACCGGCGCTCAATCCCGACATGTGGTCGGAGGATGTCTTTCATCTCATCGCCAACCATTCGCGGCCAGGCGCCCGGCTGGCCACTTTTACGGTGGCCGGTTTTGTTCGCCGTGGCCTGCAGGCCGCCGGCTTTGCCGTCGAAAAGCGGCCGGGCTTCGGCCGCAAGCGCGAGCGGCTGGAGGCTGTTTTTCCGGGGGCGTTTCCGGCTGAGGTGTCGCCGAAGCGCGTAGCCGTGATCGGGGCCGGTATCGCCGGCGCGTCTGTGGCCTATCACGCCGCGCGGCTGGGCATCCAAGCCGATATCTTCGAAGCAGCCGGCGCAGGGGCGGGGGCCTCGGGAAATCCGGCCGCGCTTGTTACACCCCGGCTGGATGCGGGCGACCCTGTCATTGCCGGCCTGTTCGCCGATGCGCATGCCTATGCCACGGAGCTTTATGCCCGGGAATGGCCGGAGAGCGTCATCGCGGCATCGGTCTGTCATTGCGAAGGCCAGCCGCGCGACGCAGCGCGCTTCGACCGACTGGCTGATCAGCCGGTATTCGCGGCAGGGGCGCTGAGTCGTTTCGGCAAAGCCGATGCGGCCGAGGTGCCCGAGGCAGCGGGGCTGATCATGCGCGATGCCATGACGGTCGCGCCTGCGGCCGTATTGAAGGGATTTCTGGCGGGTAAGACGGTGATCGTTGACGCGGTCGCTGATGTGACGCCGCAAGAGGATGGCGTGCATGTGCGCACCGCGTCGGGCACGCAGCATGTCTATGACGCGGTTGTCATCGCCTGCGGCGATGGCGTTTTCAACCTGGGGAGTGTCGCAGCGGATTATCAGCTCCGGCCCGTGCGTGGACAGGTGGAAGCCGTATCCAGCGATAGTCGGCCGGAGCGCGGTATCAGCTGGGGCGGTTACCTGGCGCCATCGCCGGATGGCTTTGTCTTTGGCGCCACCCACGACCGCGATGACCGCGACACCGCCCCGCGTGAAACCGACCGCGAGCGCAATCTGGAGGGCCTGCGGACCCATCTGCCGCAGATCGCGAACGCGCTGGAGGGGAAGGCGATAAGCTCGCGCGCCTCTGTTCGCGTGACGACGCGGGACCATCTGCCGGTAGCGGGGGAGATCGGTCCGGGCATCCACGCCTTGACCGGACTGGGCGCGCGCGGGTTTTGCCTGGCGCCCTTGCTGGCGCGCGATATCGTGGCGCGGATCACGGGCGCGCCATCGTGCCTGCCTGTGACGGTAGGGCACCGGCTGACACCCAGCCGCCTTCGCCGGACATATTCGCAGTAATCGTTCATCCGCCGTTCAGCTTGGCGGGCGTAGCCATGATAGCGGAGAAAAACACCATGAAAATATCAGCACTCTTGACTTCCGGTCTTATCGTTGCCGCGGGTCTTGGCGGCATTGGCATGGCGTGGGCGGCGTCGAACCGCCCCAGCGACAATGTCGATCCGGGGCGCGACCGCAATGCCTGCTTCGATCCCGACTTCATCCACGGCTTCCAGACGCCCGGCAACGGCAAGGTCATCATCATTGCCAACAATAACGAGGCTTATGAACTGACAGTGCCGGCCTGCATCGGTCTTGAAGACAGCATGTTTATCGGTCTGAAGACCCGTCACGGCGGTGACGTTTGCCGTGCCTTCGACGCCGACGTCGTCTACGAGAGCTTTGGACGCCGAGACGTCTGCAAGGTGTCGAATGTTCGCCACCTGCAGGGTGAGGAGGCCGCCGATTATGTCCGCAAGCCTATCCGGGAAAACAAGAAGAACGAGGAGGGCGTCGCGCCTGCGTCTTCGTCCAAGAACTGGTAACAAGGAGGGTTCTCAAATGACTTTACACCATCTCGTCAAGAAGGCCGCTGTCGTGGCGGCAAGCGTTGTTACCGGCGGTGTCATCATTGCCGCGGCATCAACCGCCGTCACCGCCAATGCCCAGGATAACAACTGGGGCAACACTGCGCAGAGCCAGGTAAATGGAAACGCGCGTACCCCGCCGAAATGCCTGGATGTCCGCAATTCCGGTGGCTTCCACGTCGTCGATGAAAAGACGCTGCTGGTCCGCGACGGCTTCGGCAATGGCTACCTGCTTGACGTCGGCGGTCCATGCCGCAGCATGAATAATATGTCGAATTTCGGCTTCGAGCTCTATGGGTCGAGCGATATCTGCCGCGCCCACGACGCCAAGCTCCTCTATTCGCATTCGGGCGAGGCGCCGGTCAAATGCCTGATCAATGGCATCAAGCCCATCAGCTCCGCAGAGGCCGACGCCTTGCAGGAAAAGGATTAGGTCGTAAACTCATAAATATATCCGCCATGGTGCCAGGTCATTTGTGCGGATA
>CAMLPZ010000034.1 GCA_946482045.1 uncultured Asticcacaulis sp. | reverse complement strand
TAGTGCAGCAATTTACGAGTTACGAACGTTTTCACGCGATTGGATGCATGGCCGATGCCGAAAAACAAAAGACCGCCGGAATTTTCCAGCGGTCTTTCGTTTCAGTAACCCGAACCCTGACTTCAGATGAAGTAGAGATCGTCCTTGGTAACGGTGGCGCCACCCGAGATCAGCGCCAATTCGAAAGCCGCGCCCGCGCCGTTCCCATCGGCATCCCAGTACAGCTTTTGCGCCGCGCTGTCCCAGATGAACTGGGCCGACGATCCGACCGCCGCCGCACCGACTGTGAACTCCGATGCCGTCAGCACATGGCCCGGCGCGAAGCCATAGTCGGCGCCGGAGAAGACCAGGCGGTCCACGCCGTGCTCAAAGTCGGTGATGTGGTCATGACCGTTGAAGGCGACCGACGAGAAGACAAAGTCGTCCGCCTGGCTGCCGCCACCCAACACGTCGTTGCCATGACCACCGACCAGGGTATCGGCGCCGGTGCTGCCCGACAGCTTGTCGTGGTCATTGCCGCCCACGAGGCTGTCATTGCCGTCCCAGCCGTTGACGGTGTCGTTGCCAAGGCCACCGGTCAGCGTGTTGTTGCCGACATTGCCGTTGAGCTGGTTGTTCAGGCCGTTGCCTGTACCGCTGATGTCGGCGATGCCGGTCAGATACAGGATTTCGGTGTTCGGCGTCAGGGCGAAACTGATCGACGACTTGACCGTATCGGTGCCCTCGCCAACGTTTTCATAGACGCGGTCACCGACGTGATCGACGACGTAGGTATCGTTGCCAATTCCACCGTACATCTGGTCATTGTCGATGCCGCCATCCAGGATGTCGTCACCGTCACCGCCACGTAGCGTATCCCAGCGCGCGCCACCATTCAGCGTGTCGTTGTCCGCACCGCCTTCCAGCGAGTCGGAGCCCTCACCGCCCGACAGCGAGTCGTTGCCGGCGCTGCCGAACAGGGTATCATGCCCCTCACCGCCATAGAGCGAGTCGTTGCCGGCCGCGCCGTCCAGAACGTTGTGGCCGACATTGCCGCGAATGACGTTCACACCGCCATTGCCGGTGCCATTGATGTTGGACACGCCAATCAGGGTCAGGTTTTCGAGGTTGGCACCCAGCGTCCAGGTGACGTCCGACGTGACGAGATCGACCGCACCGTCATCCACGGCCTGATCAACGCTTTCGTCGATCACGTCGTTGACGTCGTCGACGATATAGGCGTCGGCGCCCGCACCGCCATAGAGGCTGTCGCGGCCCGAGCCACCGTCGAGACGGTCATTGCCGTTGCCACCGTGCATCGAGTCGTTGCCGTCGCCGCCGCGCAGGGTGTCGTTGCCGTCCAGGCCGCGCAGCGTATCGTTGCCACCAAAGCCCGAGAGTGAGTCGCCGCCCACACCGCCGGTGAAGTTGTCCGGCGTGATATTGCCGTTCTGGTAGACGCCGGTATTGGCCGCCGTCGGGATGAAGTCGATATCATCGAAGCGCAGAGTTTCGACGCCCGTGACGTGATCCTGGCCCTGGTCGCCATTTTCCGGGAAGTTGTCGATAACGTAATAGCCACCGGAACCGTCCTGGGTGATGGTGTACTGCGAACGCAGGCCGTAGAAGCGGGCGATATCGCTGCCGTCGCCGCCGTTGACGATGTCATTGCCTTCGTCGGAGGTAATGAAGTCGTCGCCCGTGCCGCCGTTCAGCGTGTCCTGGCCCGCGCCGCCGAACAGGGTGTCGTTGCCGATGCCGCCGTCGACCGTGTCGTTGCCCTGGTTGGCATAGACCAGGTCGGCATCGTCGCCGCCGGACAGGGTGTCGTTGCCGGCGCTGCCGCTGATCGTGTCGTTGCCGGCTTCACCCAGCACCACACCGGCAGGACCCCAGAGGGTCGCGCTGTCGGCGCCCGCGCCACCGTAGAGGTTGCCCGAGCCCGTCAGGGTGTCGTTGCCGTTGCCGCCGTTCAGGACGTTCACGCCTTCGATATCGTAGAGATTATCGTTGTCGTCGCCACCGTTCAGCGAGTCGTTGCCGTGGTTGCCGGACAGGCTGTCATTGCCTGCGCCACCATTGATCTGGTCGTCATTGTTGTCGCCCTGCATCGTGTCGTTGCCGACATCGCCATTGAGCGTATCGTTGCCGAAGCCGCCGAAGACGCGGTCCGCGCCGTCGCCGGCATTGACCAGGTCGGTGCCGTCATTGCCGAGCAGGGTGTCATTGCCCGCGCCGCCCGACACGACGTCGTTGGCCGAACCGGCGTCGACATAGTCATTGCCGTTGCCCGCGATGACGCTGTCGTCACCACCGCCGGCGAAGACGAAGTCATTGCCGTCGCCGGCTGTGACCGTATCGGCTTCATCCAGCGCCGAGATCGAGTCGTCCGATGCCGTGCCATTGAGGTTGTCGATGCCGTCGGTACCGGTGATGACCGAGCCGCCAGAAATTGGCGTGAAGGTGACGTCGTTGAAGACCAGGCTTTCGGCGTTGCGGACCGTGTCCGAGCCGGTTGTGCCGGAATTGTCGATGACCGCGAAGCTGCCTCCGCCCAGGTCGACAACTGAGTAGTCACCGCGGTTGCCGTTGATGCGCACGACGTCATAGCCGTCGCCGCCGTCGAACGTGTCATTGCCCGCACCGCCGGTCAGGCTGTCGTCGCCCGTGCCGCCATTCAGGTCACCATTGCCGGTCAGCGTATCGTTGCCTTCGTCGCCGGTGAAGAAGTTGACGCCGTAGATATCGGTGATGACGTCGGCCCCCGCGCCCCCGCGCAAGGAATCGTTGCCGACCCAGCCATTGATGGTGTCGGCGCCGTCGCCGGCATTGACGGTATCGTCGCCATTGCCGCCGAACAGCGAGTCCAAACCGTCGCCGCCGTTGATAGCGTCGTCCTGGTCGCCGCCGTCGATGGAGTCGTTGCCTTCATCGCCATAGAGGGCGTCTTCGCCCGCGCCACCGGTGATGGTGTCCTGCTCCGTGCCGCCGAAGACCAGGTCGTCTTCGTCGCCACCCACCAAGCTGTCATTGCCAGCTTCGCCGTAGATCCGGTCGGGTTCAGTGCCGCCCCAGACTGTGTCGTCGCCATCACCGCCATAAATGACTTCCGCGCCGGCGAGGCCATTGATGAAGTCATTGCCGCCGTAACCCCAGATCGTGTCGTCGCCCGAGCTGGTATTGTTGTTGTCCGGACGCGTCGTCGTGACGAGCGCGCTGGAATTGTCGCTGATCGTGTCGGCGCCCGCCGTACCGTAATATTCGTAGCCGTAGTTCGGCGTACCGGTATAGCTGCCATCGAGGAAGACCAGGTCTTCGAAGCCGTAGATCGTGTCGGTGCCGTCCGGCGAGTAGGCGCGGTTGTCGATGACCACGATCTTGCCGGCCGTTTCGACGACCGTGTAGTCGTTGCGGTTACCCGCATAGACCGCCACGTCGCCGGCGTCGCCAAACAGCTTGTCGTCGCCGCCGTCACCACGCAGGGTATCGAGCCCCGTACCGCCGAACAGCTGGTCGTCGCCCTGGCCACCGCTCAGCGAGTCGTTGCCCGCATCACCTTCCAGCGTGTCGGAGCCATAGCCCGCGCCGATGGTGTCGTTGCCATTGCCGCCGTAGAAGTGCTGGTCACCCGTCGACCAGACATATTCATAGAGCGCATCATTACCTTCGTCGCCATAGGCCTTGGCCTGGTCGCCGGCCGCGATGGTGTCGTCGCCACCGTCGCCGTGGACTGTCCCCCAGCCGGTTATGCCATCATTGTCGTCACCGCCGCTGACGCTGCCAGAGCCGTAGATGTTGTCCTGACCAACGCCGCCCAGCAGGGTACCCGTGCCGCTGAGCGTGTCGTTGCCGGCATCGCCCTGCAGCAGATTGGCCGCGTTGTCGAAGTCGCTCAGGCTGTCATTGCCATCGCCACCGTAGAGGTTATCTGCCCCCGCTTCACCATTGAGGGTGTCGTTGTCGGCATTGCCCTGCAGGGTGTCGATGCCTGCGCCGCCCCAGACCAGATCTTCGCCGTCGCCGCCGGAGACAAAGTCGTTGCCGGCATCGGCATAGACGACGTCGTAACCGACACCCGCCTCGATGCTGTCGTCGCCATCGCCGCCGCGGATCTGGTCGTTGCCGGCCAGGCCCTTAAGCGTGTCGTTGGCGCCGAGGCCGACCAGGCTGTCGTCATTGACACCACCGGTCAGCGAGTCGGGGCCCGCGCCACCGATCTGGATTTCGCCGGCATTGGCGACCGTCAGGCCCAGGCTGATATCGGTGAAGACCGCCGTTTCGACACCGCTTAAGGCATCGCTGCCTTCGTTCGAGCGGTTGGCGACGATGACATAGCCGCCGACGCCGTCTTCGATGACGGAGTAGTAGACGCGGTCGCGGCCATACTGGGCGATATCGTTGCCCGAGCCGCCGATGAGGGTGTCGTCGTCCTGGCCCCCCGACAGGGTGTCGTCGGCGTCGCCACCGTCGACCGTGTCCTTGCTCCAGTTGCCGTGGATCGTATCCGAGCCTTCATTGCCTTCCAGGTACTGGCTACCGTCCGCATAGTACGGCGCCCAGCCGAAGACCAGGTCGTTGCCGAGGCCGCCCTTGCCGGTGCTGTCGCCGCCCACGCCCAGGGTGTCGTTGTCGTCATTGCCTTCGAGCTGACCCCAGCCATAGACCGAATCGAGCCCATTGCCGCCTTGCAGCGTGCCTGAGCCGTAAAGGTAGTCGTTGCCGTCTTCGCCCTGTTGCAGGTCGTCGAAGCCGTAGAGGGTGTCGTTACCGATGCCACCGCGCAGGGTCGAAGTGTTGGACTGAAGGTAGTCGTTGCCTTCGTCGCCGAACAACTGGTTGAAGCCGCTGTAGTCGGTGATGCGGTCGTCGTCCGTGTTGCCGTGCAGGGTATCGGAACCCTGGTCGCCTTCGATGGTGTCGTTGCCGGCATTGCCGAAGGCTTCGTCGCTGCCCGAACCGCCATAGATGTGGTCGAGACCTTCGTCGCCGTACAGGGTATCCGCGCCCGAGTCCCCGAACAGGACATCGTTGCCGACATTGCCGTGGATGAGGTCGTTGGCATCATCGCCCGACAGGCGGTCATTGCCGTTATTGCCGTTGATGGTGTCGTCGCCCGAGTCGCCGATCAGGATGTCGTCGAAAGCCGTACCGGTATACAGGATGCCGGTATTGCCGCCGAACGGCAGGTCCAGTTCGTCGTCGGCGAAGACCAGAAGTTCCACGCCGTAGAGGGTGTCGGTACCTTCCGATCCGGTCTTGGCGGTGATAACCGCGCCGTCGGTGATGTAACCATCGCCATCGAGATGATAGGTGATGATGTAGTCAGCGCTTTCGATCGTGACATTGCCGAGGCCGTCATTGGTCTCCGTCCGGACCAGCATATTGCCACCATAGCGCGCCTTGTCGAAGCCCGAACCGCCGTAGAGCAAGTCCGCGCCTTGATGGCCCGTCAGGGTGTCGTCGTTCTGGCCGCCGACCAACGTATCATTGCCGCCGTAGCCGTACAGTTCGTCGGTGCCGAGACCGCCGTCGAGCACCTGGTCGCCGCCGTCATAAGTCGAAGGCGTGTAGCCGTAGAGCGTGTCGGCCCCTTCGCCGCCGAGGCCGGTGCCGCCGTGCTGGACATAGACATGGTCATTGTCGAGGCCGCCATCGAGCGTGCCGGCGCCAAGGATCGTGTCGTTGCCCGCATCCCCCGAGATGACGCCCGAACCGCTGACATAGTCTTCGCCGTCACCGCCGCCGACCGTGCCGGAGGCTGTGATGGTGTCATTGCCCTGGCCGCCGTCGACCGTGTCTGTGCCCGCGCCACCGGTGATGACGTCGTTGCCGCCGTCGCCGAGGATGCTGTCATTGCCGGCGCCGCCGTCGATGGTGTCGTTATCCGAACCGCCGCTCAGCGAGTCGTCGCCGTCCTCGCCGTACAGGCTGTCTTCGCCCGTATCGCCCAGGATGGCGTCATTACCGATGCCGCCATAGAGGCGATCGAAACCGCCCGCGCCGTTGATGGTGTCATTGCCGTCACCGCCCGAGATAATGTCGTTGCCGATGTCGGCCGAGCCCGGAACGCTGGTCGTCGCCAGGGCCAGGGCCGCGCCTAGCACGTCATCGCCGGCGCCGCCGGTGATGCTGTCGTCGTAATAGGTGCCCGTCAGCGTGTCGTTGCCGGCCGTGCCGTTAAAGACCTGGCCAGTATTGGCGTTCGAGACTTCGAACTCGATATCGTAGGTGCGGATGACATCGAAACTGGTCAGGCGGTCTTCGCCTTCGTCGCCGTTCGAGGTGCGGTTGTCGACGACATAGTAGCCGCCCGCGCCGTCCTGGATGATCGAGTACTGTTCGCGGCGCTGGGCGTAGGTCGCGACGTCATAGCTGTCACCGCCGTCGAGGCTGTCATTGCCCTGCGCGCCGTTGACCGTGTCGTCACCGCCGCCGCCGTTGATGGTGTCGTTGTCGTTGCCGCCGTACAGCGTATCGCTGCCGGTGCCGCCATCGACGCTGTCCGCGCCCCAGTTGGCGTAGATGACGTCGTCGCCGGAACCGCCGTCGAGCGTCTGCGCACCGTCGATGCCGAACGGATGGATGCCCGACAGGGTGTCGTTACCGCTTTCGCCATAGCCCGTGCTGCCGGTGATGACTCCGACCGCGTCATCGTCACCGCCGCCGTAAAGCGTGCCATTGCCGCTGACATTGTCGTTGCCGGCGCCGCCTTGCAGGACACCCGTGCCGCTGACATTGTCGGCGCCGGCGCCGCCATCCAGCGTGCCAGTACCGATGATCGTGTCGGCGTCGTCGCCGCCGAACAGCATGTTCTGACCCAGGCTGTCGGTGATGCGATCCGCGCCATTGCCACCATAAACGGTGTCGTTGCCGGCGCCGCCGTCCAGGCTGTCATTATCGAAGTCCGGATTGCCGTCGACATTGCCGTCAGCGTTGTCGGCAAAGCCGCCCACGGTCGCATTGGTGCCATAGAGCACGTCGTGGCCGGTGCCGCCCAACAGGGTGTCGTCGCCCGAACCGCCGATCATGGTATCGTTGCCGTACTCGCCCAGCAGGACGTCATTGCCGCCGCGGCCAAGCACCAGGTCGTAGCCGCCGCCGGCTTCGACGCGGTCAAAGCCCGCCAGAGCGTCGATCGTGTCGGAACCGTCGACGTTGGTGAAGAAGAAGGTGCCTGCACCCGGAATCGAATCGTCGGCCGTCGTGCCGTTGATCAACCCGCCGACGACGGTCGGCGACAGGTAGTATTCGCCGTCTTCGAAGATCAGCAGTTCGATCTCGGTCAGCGTATCGGTGCCTTCCGGAGAACCGACGCGGTTGTCGACAACCGTCGTGACGCCCGCCACGGTCGTAATCGTATAGTCGGTGCTGTTGCCGCTATAATAGGCGACGTCATAGCCCGTGCCACCGACCATGGTGTCGTTGCCGTCCAGGTTCGAGTCGCCGAGGAAGATATCGGAACCCGCACCACCTTCAAGGCTATCGTCGCCGTGCAGGCCTTCCAGCTTGTCGTTGCCATCGCCGCCGATCAGGGTCTGCGCACCGTTCGCACCCGTTACGGTGTCGTCACCCGTGCCGCCGGTGCCCTGGCCGGTAATGACCGTGATCTGGTCATCACCTTCACCGCCGTCCAGCGTGCCGGTGCCATACAGGGTGTCGTTGCCGCCGTCGCCGAACATCTGGTTGTTGCCGGACGTGTCGTTCACCAGGTCGTTGTCGGCGCCGCCATGCGAGGTGTCATTGCCGCCGCCGGCGTACAGCTGGTCAGCTTCCGTGCCCCCGTCTAGGTTGTCGTCGCCTTCGAAGCCGTACAGGGTGTCGTTGCCGGCAAAGCCCTGGACGGTATCGGCCAGCGGGCTGGCGGTGATGTAGTTGTTATCGGCATTGCCATCGTAACTGCCGCCGCCGACCACGATGGTGGCGTAGCCGGTGCGCAGGCCCGACGTGCCGTTGCCGTCACTGACCTGATAGCTGAACGAAGTCGTGCCGACAAAGCCGCCGTTTGGCGTGAAGGTGAAGGTGCCGTCGGGATTCCAGCTCAGCGTGCCGTTCAGGCCCGTCGTGTTGACCCCGACCACAGTCAGGGCGTCGCCGTCCGCGTCGGTGTCGTTGGCCAGCAGGCTGGTGCCATTCAGCGTACCGCCCGGCAGGACGGTGTAGCTGTCGTTGCCGACGACCGGCGCGGCGTTCTGGACATTGATGGTCACGGTTGCCGTATCGGTCAGGGTGCCGTCGCTGACCGTGTAGCTGAAGGTCGTCGAGCCAGCGAATTCGGCTTCCGGTGTGAACACAAAACCGCCGTCGGCGCTGTAGGTCACCGTCCCGCGCGTGCCCGTCGTGTCAATCGCCGTCACGGTCAGCGGATCGCTGTTCGGGTCGGTGTCGTTGGAAAGCACGCCCGGAGCAGTAATCGTCAGGACGTCGCCCGCGTGGACGGAATAGCTGTCGTTGACGCCGTTGGGCGCGGCCGACTCGACCGTGATCGAGACAGTTGCCGTATCGGTGCCGCCGTTGCCGTCGCTAACCGTGTAGCTGAAGGTGGTGACGCCGACGAAGCCGACCGTCGGCGTGAAACTGAAGCTGCCATTGGCGTTATGGGTCAGTGTGCCCTGCAGGCCAGTCGTGTCTACCGCCGAAACGGTCAGGGTGTTGCCGTCGACGTCGCTGTCGTTGTTCAGGACGCCCGGTGCGGCAATATTGAGGACCGCCCCGCCATTGACCGTATAGCTGTTGTTGTTGGCCACCGGGTCGTCATTGACCGCCGTGACCTGGACATTGACATTGCCGTTGGATGTCGTGAAGCCGTCCGACAGGATGTAGGTGATCTGCGCCAGGCCGTTGAAGTTAGCGTTCGGCGTGAACACGATGTTGCCGCCGCTGATGACCGCGCTGCCGCCGGACACACCGGCAATGCCCGTGATGGTCAGGCTGTCGCCGTCGGCGTCGGTATCGTTGCCCAGCAGGGTCGCGATCGAAATGTTGAGCGCGTTGTCCTCGGCCGTCGTGGTCGAGTCGCCGCCCGCCACCGGTGCGGTGTTGATAATGTAGGTCTGATCGGAGAAGACCAGGGTACGGATATTGGTCAGCGTATCGGTGCCGTCATTGCCATCCGTCGAGGGCTGGTTATCGGTAACCGTCGTGACGCCGCCCGAGGTCGAGATGGTATAGCTTGCGCGCGTTCCGGCAAAAATCGCCTGGTTGGCGCCAGTGCCGCCGTCCATGGTGTCGTTGCCGATACCGCCGACGATCGTGTCATTGCCCGCGCCCCCCAGCAGCGAGTCGAGACCGGCCAGGCCTTCCAGGCGGTCATTGCCGCCCAGGCCCGAGATGGTGTCGTTCAGGATGGTGCCGGTCAGGGCGCTGGCGCCGGAATCGTCGCCCTCGCTGCCGGTGATGCTGACACCGGCAATGCCGGTTTCAACCGAGACCTGCTGGTCGGCGAAGACCAGGGTCTGGACATTGAGGATGGTGTCAGTGCCATCTGGCGAACCCGAACGATTGTCGATGACCGTCACACCCGTCGTGTCGCCGACGATGGTATACTGGCTGCGGTTACCGGTGAAGTAGGCCAGGTTTGTACCGTCACCACCGTCAATGCGATCATTGCCCGCGCCGCCGGAGATCGAGTCGTCGCCCGCGCCCCCGCTTAGGGAGTCCGCACCATTTTCACCGCGGATCGAGTCGTCGCCGTCACCGCCGAACGCGGTATCATTGCCGCTGTCGGTATAGATGGTGTCATTGCCTTCGCCGCCCAGCAGCGAGCCATTGTAACCGCCGTCCTGCAGGTAGTCGTTACCCAGACCGCCGTCGGACGTATCGTTATGATAGTTGCTGTACCAGGTGTAGATCGTGTCGTTACCTTCACCGCCGCGGTACATCGACCCCGCGCCATCCGGCGAATAGTAGTTGCGGATCCAGTCATTGCCCGCTCCGCCATCGGCGTCACCGGCCGAGTAGTCGATCGAGTCGTTGCCCGCCCCGCCGACGATCGTGTTGCGGCCCTGGTAGTCGTAGAAATAGTTGCCGTCGTCACCGCCGACCAGGCTGTCATTGCCCGTGCCGCCATCGAGACGGTTATAGCCCGCACCGCCTTCAATGGTGTCGTTGCCGGCCTCGCCATACAGGGTGTCCGCCGCGGCGCCGCCCAGCAGGCTGTCATTGCTTTCGTTGCCGTACAGCGTATCGGTGCCGTCACCACCCAACAGGGTGTCTGAACCCTTGCCGCCCGACAGATTGTCGTTGCCCGCGCCGCCATCGATGGAATCGGCGCCGCCAAGGCCGCTCAGCGTATCATTGTCGGCATCGCCCGTGATGGTGTCATTGGCCGGCGAACCGGTCAGCGAATCCGGCCCCGTCGTCCCCGTATAGGTGCCGCCGGGATTCGGCCCGAAGGTCATGTCGTCGTCGGCAAAGCTCAGCACTTCGACATTGGTCAGCGTGTCGGTGCCTTCAGGCGAACCCGAACGATTGTCGACAACCGTGATGACGCCGGTGACGGCGTCTTCGGTGACCGTGTAGTCGCCGATATTACCGGAATAGTAGACCGTATCGCCGTCGTCGCCGCCGTCGATGCTGTCATTGCCCTGGCCGCCGGAAATGTCATCATAACCCGCACCGGCCAGAATCGTATCATTGCCGTTATCGCCGCGTAAGCTGTCGTTGCCGGTGCCGCCATCCACAACATCGCTGTCGCTGCTGGCAAAGATGCTGTCATCGCCTTCGCCACCCAACAGGGAGTCACGGTAGCCGCCGCCTTCGATGTAGTCGTTGCCCGCACCGCCTTCAGCCGTATCGTTGTGATAGTTGCTGTAGTGCATGTAGAGGCTGTCATTGCCTTCACCGCCACGGTACAGCGACCCCGCGCCATCCGGCGAATAATAGTTGCGGATCCAGTCATTGCCCGCGCCACCGTCAGCGCTGCCGGCCGAGTAGTCGATTGAGTCGTTGCCCGCGCCGCCAATGATGGTGTTGCGGCCCTGATAGTCGTAGAAATAGTTGCCGTCATCGCCGCCGACCAGGCTGTCATTGCCCGTGCCGCCATCGATGCGGTTATAGCCCGCGCCGCCCTCGACCGTGTCGTTACCAGCTTCACCGTAGATGGTGTCGGCGCCCGCGCCGCCCACCACGCTGTCGTCACCTTCGTCACCTTCGATATAGTCGGTTCCGTCACCGCCCAGGATGGTGTCGTTGTCCGCCCCGCCATAGGCGGTGTCGTTGCCCGTACCGAGGTCGACGGAGTCCGCCCCTGCATTGCCGTTGACGACGTCACCGCCACCGCCGGCGAGGATGGAGTCCGCGCCTGCGCCGCCATTGATCACGTCGCCGCCGTCGAGGCCAACCAGCGTATCGTCGCCGTCGACGCCATCGATCTGGTCGCTCTGGCTCGATCCGGTCAGGCTGTCGTTACCCGCCGTGCCGGTTTGCAGCGTGCCCGTATTGGTTTCGTCCGGCGTGAATTCGACGCCATTGAAATTCAGGACCTCGACACCGGTCAGGGTGTCGGCACCCTCGGGCGTGCCCGAACGGTTGTCGAAGACGTACAGCACGCTGCCGTCGCGAGCGATCGTGTAGTCGCTCAGATTGCCGCTGTAGAAGGCCGTGTCGTTGCCCAGACCGCCGTCAATGCTGTCATTACCCTGACCGCCGGCAATCGAGTCCAGCCCGTCACCGGCCAGGATCGTGTCATTGCCGTTGTCACCGCGAAGCGAGTCGTCGCCCGCACCGCCATCGACCGTGTCGTCGGCACTGCTGGCGTAGATGGTGTCGTTGTCGTCGCCGCCTGACAGCGAGTCGCGGTAACCACCGCCTTCGATGTAATCGTTGCCCGCACCGCCTTCCGCGGTGTCGTTATTATAGTTGCTGTAGTGCATGTAGAGGCTGTCATTGCCGTCACCGCCACGATACAGCGAACCCCCGCCATCCGGCGAATAGTAGTTGCGGATCCAGTCATTGCCCGCTCCGCCATCGGCGTCACCGGCTGAGTAGTCGATTGAGTCGTTGCCCGCGCCGCCAATGATGGTGTTGCGGCCCTGATAGTCGTAGAAATAGTTGCCGTCATCGCCGCCGACCAGGCTGTCATTGCCGGTGCCGCCATCGATGCGGTTATAGCCCGCGCCGCCTTCGACCGTGTCATTGCCGGCTTCGCCGTAGATGGTGTCGGCGCCCGCACCGCCCACTACGCTGTCGTCACCTTCGTCGCCTTCGATATAGTCGGTGCCGTCTCCGCCCAGGATGGTGTCGTTATCCGCACCGCCATAGGCGATGTCGTTGCCCGTGCCGAGGTCGACGGAGTCCGCCCCTGCCTCGCCATAAGCGATGTCGCGTCCCTCACCCAAAACGATCGAGTCGTCGCCTTCGCCGCCGGAAGCGACGTCGCCACCCGCCAGGCCGGTCAGCGTGTCATTGCCGCCGGCACCGCTCAACTGGTCGCTCTGCGCTGTACCCGAGAGCGCATTGGCGCCATCATCGCCGTTCAGGACCACGCCGGTATTGCCGGCAGTTGGCGTGAATTCCACGCCGTTGAAGCTCAGGACTTCAACGCCGATCAGGCTATCGACACCTTCGGGCGTGCCTGAACGGTTGTCATAGACAACGTAGTTGTCGCCATCACGGGCAACTGTGTAGTCCTCGAGGTTACCGCTGTAGAAGGCCGTATCGTTGCCGAGACCACCGTCGATGGTGTCATTGCCCTGACCGCCGGCAATCGAGTCCAGTCCGTCGCCCGCCAAAATCGAGTCGTTGCCATTGTCGCCGCGGATCGAGTCGTCGCCCTCACCACCGTCGAGCGTATCGTTGCCGCTCTCGCCGTAGACATAGTCATTGCCTTCGCCGCCCAGCAGCGAGCCGTTGTAACCGCCGTCCTGCAGATAGTCGTCGCCCGCGCCGCCTTCGGATGTGTCATTGTTGTAGTTGCTGTACCAGGTGTAGATCGTGTCGTTACCTTCACCGCCACGATACAGCGAACCCCCGCCATCCGGCGAATAGTAGTTGCGTATCCAGTCATTGCCCGCTCCGCCATCGGCGTCACCGGCCGAGTAGTCGATCGAGTCGTTGCCGGCACCGCCGACGATGGTGTTGCGGCCCTGGTAGTCGTAGAAATAATTGCCGTCGTCACCGCCGACCAGGCTGTCATTACCGGTGCCACCATCAATTCGGTTATAGCCTGCGCCACCTTCGACCGTGTCATTGCCGGCTTCACCGTACAGGGTGTCGGCATCCGCGCCACCCGACAGGCTGTCATTACCGTCATTGCCATACAGGGTGTCCGCACCGGCCTCGCCGCTCAGCACGTCGTCATTGGCGCCACCCGCCACAGAGTCGGCACCTTCGCCGCCCCAAAGCGTATCGTTGTCGATCCCGCCATCCAGCGTGTCGTTGCCGGTGCCCCCAGCTATGCTGTCGTCGCCCGCGCTGCCATTGACAACATCGTTGTCGGCGCCACCATCAAGCGTATCCGCCCCTTCCAGACCATCGATGTGATCGTTGCCGGCAAAGCCCCGGATCGAGTCCGGACCCGAAGTGCCATTGAGGATGTTGTCGAGATCGTTACCGTCGGCCATTGGAAATGTCCCTGTAATTTACTTTTCGGAAATTTAGCGGAGTACTTACGGAAATCGGATCAAGGTATCTGGAAAATAATATGATACCTCGCGGCAAACAGCCGGCGCCAGAATACACGACGCCGGGCACAGATATCATGGGTTTTTGACAATCGCAACGCAGCCAGCGAACACGATCTTGACAAACACCCAATAGGGGAATTTATCGAACCGTTCGCACCGATTCTCGCGTTAAGCGCCTGATTTTTCGAGGTTCGCCGCAGGTTTCGCTGCCGCCTTCTCCAGTTGCTTGGTCCAACCCTCACGGGTACCGAAGTACTGCACACGGCCACTTTGCAATACCAGAAGCTTGTCCACCACCGCCAGAATGCCGGCGCGGTGCGCGATGACCACGACCGAGCCGCCGCCGGCACGAAAGCCGGCAATCGCCTTGGCCAGCATCTCCTCGCCGGCGCTGTCGAGGTGGGAGTTGGGCTCGTCGAGCACCAGCAGGCTGGGCTCACCATAAAAAGCCCGCGCTAGGCCGATTAGTTGGGACTGGCCGGCCGACAGTCCCTGGCCGTTGATGCCGATGCGCGTGTTATAGCCGTGCGGCAGCCGCATGATCAGCTCATGCACGCCCGCGGCTTGCGCGGCGCGGACAACGGCGGCATCCACCGCTTCCATGTCGGCCGTCAGCACATGGTCGAACCGGCAGACATTGTCCCGCACAGTGCCTTCGAACAGCACGGTATCCTGGGGGAAGTAGCCGATATATTTCGCCAGACGCTGGGGATCCCATTCCCGGCGCTCGCCGTTATCGACACGGACCGCTCCTGTGTCGTAAACCTCAGCGCCCACGATAACGCGCGCCAGCGTCGTTTTGCCCGCGCCGCTGGGCCCTATGACGCCTACGACTTCGCCCGGCTGAAGCGAAAAGCTGACATTGGCCAGAAGATAGGTCTTGAGCTCATGATTGGCCACCGACACGCCTTCGAGGTCGAGTTGGCCGCGCGGCGCCGGCAAGCCGACATAGTCCGGCTTGGCTTCGACGGAGTTGAACAGGTCGTTGAGCGAGAAGAAGCCGTTATAGCCGGCGACCAGCGACTTCCATGACGCGATTGTCTGGTCGATCGGCGCCGTCGCCCGTGAGATCAGCAGCGAGGCGGCAAAGACCGCGCCCGGCGAAATCTTGTTCTCCACTGCCAAAAGGGCGCCGACACCCAGGCCGACGGATTGCAGCAGCAGGCGGAAAAACTTGGCCGCCGCACGGTAGCGGTTGCCTGACATGCCGGCGTGGACGCTGCTTTCCATGGCCTCGTGGCGAGTGCGCATCTGGGACATCACCATGGCTTCGCGCATGCCCAGCGCCGAAATGACGTCCGCCTTGGCGGTCAGCACGTCCTGGGTGGCGTAGGCGCGCGCCATACCCTGGGTGGCCTGTGTCAACTGCTTATAGGTCGCGCGCTCATTCATCACCGCCAGGATGGTCAGGATGACCGCGCCGGCCAGGCAAACCAGGGCCAGGTAGGGGTGCAGCAGAAAGCAGAGCAGGATGTAGATGACGATCCACGGGGCGTCGCACAACGCCAGGAAGCCCTGACCGCTGATGGCCTGCTTGAAGCTGTCGAAACTGCGCATGACGTTGGTTGTCGAACGGGCTTCGGTCGAGCGGACCTGCATCGACAGGATCTGAGTCATGATCGGCCCGGACAGCTCCATGTCGAGCTTGAGGCCCGATCGGACCAGCAGCCGCGTGCGCAGGTTGTCCAGCATGGCCAGGACCAGGAAGGCTATGATGGTGATCAGGCTGAGGAAGAACAGGGTCGCAAGACCGCCGGTAGGCATGACCCGATTATAGACCTGCAGCATATAGATGGTCGGCGTCAGGTACAGCACGTTCAGGAACAGGCTGAAGATCATGACATTGACGAAATGCGGCTTGCAGGTCTCAAGCGCGTTAGCCAGGACACCATTGATCTTTTTACCCAACAGGACCATAACGCCCCCTAATCTGTTGTGTTGAAATATCGCGCCGTTTCCGGCAAAAGCATCACTGTCAATTTATTGCTTTTCCTTATTAGTCCTGACCATAAATAGCAAGCTGGCTCATCGCTCATGACCAGCCGTTTCCCGGGGGTTCATGTATGGCCGGCGAAGTCGTCGTCTTCAAGAACAAGGTCGCTGACATGGTCAGGCGCTATGTCGCACCTACGGCCGCCGATGGTGTCGCCACCGCCGACGCCTCGCGCGAAATCCGGTTGGGCTGGTGGCTTTTATTCGGCTTCTTCGGCGTCTTCATGGGTTGGGCCGCGCTGGCGCGCGTCGATGCCGCGGTCATGGCGCAGGGCAAGATCGTGGTGTCGGGAAGCCTTCAGGATGTGCAGCACAAGACGGGCGGCGTCGTCAGCAAGCTGCTGGTGCGCGAAGGCGCGCACGTCGAAAAGGGCCAGGTCCTGCTCGAGCTGGCAGGTGACCAGTCCGAAGCCGCCGCCACTTCGCTCACAGCACAGTATATTACCCTCAAGGTTCAGGAGGCGCGCCTGCTGGCCGCGCAGGGTGGGGCCACCAGCTTCGAGGTGCCTTTGGAGCTTCAGCGCTATACCGGCGCTGAAAAGGAGATGGTCGATGAAGCCATGCGGCTCCAGCTCCAGGCCCTGCGCGCCGGACAAAGCGCGCTCGGCAGCCAGATCTCCGTGCTGGGCCAGCAACAGGGCCAGACCGCCCAGCAGATCGCCGGCGCGCGCCAGCGCATCGCCGCCAATCTCCGCCAGCAGGAACTGACCCGCCAGGAACTGGCCGGGGTCGACTCGCTGGAAAAGCGCGGCTTTGCCCCCAAGACCCGCGTCCGTGAGCTGGAAAGCCGCGTTGCCGGCCTCGAAGGCGAAAATGGCGCGCTCAATGCTTCAGTCGCCCAGGCCAATGCCGCCATCGGGGAAAGCCGCATGCGCATGCTGACCCTGCGCCAGCAATATTTCCAGGACTTGGTCACCGACCTGCGCGACACCCAGCTCAAGCTCTCCAACATCGTGCCGCAGATGGCCGCTGCCAATACCGAGTTCGACCGGGTGCAGGTGCGCGCGCCGGTTACCGGAAAAGTGATGGGCCTGACCGCCCATACAGTAGGCGGCGTTATAGCGCCTGGCGACAAGATCCTGAGCGTCGTGCCGGACAAGGCGCCGCTGGTCATCGACGCCTACATCCTGCCCCAGGACGGTGACGACGTCCGTCCGGGCCAGACGACCCGTATCCGCTTCTCGGGGCTCTATCGCCACGACTTGCCGGACATGAAGGGCAAGGTGCTCGACGTTTCGGGTGACAGCTTCACCGATCCACAGTCGGGACAATCCTTCTTCAAGGCCAGGATCGAAGTTACACCTGAAAGCCTGGCCCTGCTCAAGAAGGCGAAGGGCTGGGAAAACGCCGTCAAGCCGGGCATTCCCGTCGAGGTCAACATCCCGACGCGCAAGCGCACAGTCCTGACCTATCTGATGGAACCGCTGAACGAAACCTTCTCGCACACCTTTACAGAGCACTGAGCCCAATACAAAAAGGCCCGCGACCGTAGAGGCTGCAGGCCTTTTTTGTGATCGCTCAGCTCGCGATCTGCCGCAGGGCCACCGGTTTGCCGGCGACCTCTTCGATCAGTTGCAGCTGTCGTGGCAGGCAAATCTGTAATGAATAATTGTCGAGAATGGTCTTGCGGGCCGCTTCGCGCAGCCGCTGAGAGTCCTTGTCCTCAAGCGCCTTGACGATGGTACGGTTCAGCTGCGCGATGTCGAAGAAGTCGGTCATGTAGCCGTTTTCGCCGTCCTTCAGCACCTCCTGCACCGGCGCCGTGTCCGACGCGACCATCAGGCAGCCGGCCGACATGGCCTCCATGAACGACCAGGACAGGACGAACGGATAGGTCAGATAGACGTGGACCGACGACACCTGCAGCAGGCTGACATAATCATTGTATGGCAGTTGGCCCATGAAGTGGACGCGGTCGCTCTTCAAGCCCGTTTCAGCGATCATGACTTCGCGCCAGTTGCCGCCCTCCTTGGGCGCCGATCCGTACGAGACATTGTCGCCGCCGACGATGATTACCCTGGCCTTTGGCCGCAGCTTGAGCAGTTCCGGCAGGGCTCGCATGAAGATATGAAACCCGCGATACGGTTCCAGGTTGCGCGCGACGTAGGTAATGACCTCCTCACCCTTGCGCACCTCCGTACCGTCAGGGAGCCTGAAGACGGCGTCGGCATTGGGCTGCACCTTCTGGACGTCGATGCCGTCGAAGATGGTGGCGATCTTCGGCTGGAAGACGGCCGGGTGCCGCGACTTCTGCCACTGGGTCGGGCTCCAGCCGCGGTCGGCCAGTTCCAGCGACATCAGCAGGTGGGAGTTTCGCGCCCGCACCCGGCACAGGTCGTCGAGCATGACCTCCTTGTCCTTGTCGAAGCCGACATCGGCGCCGAAGGCCGTGTAGTAGAACTCGCAATAGCTCAGGAGCGGTGAGCGCGGGTAGATTTCCTTGATGAACAGGGTCTCGCCCCAGCCCGGGTGGGCGATGATGATGTCGGGAACAAAGCCTTCCTGGCGCAGCTGCTGGGCGACACGGGCGACCTGCTGGCCATGCAGGATCGAGTTTTCGAACAGGCGCAGGTAGTGGTGCGTCGAGGCATGGGCGACGCGATGCGGCTGGTAGACCAGCTTGCGCACACCTTTGAGTTCGATCGTCTTCTGCTTGGTGATGAAGACGACCTCGTGGCCCATATTGGCCAGGGTGGGCGCCAGATACTTGTACTGTCCCGGCATGTTCTGATGAATAAAGAGAATGCGCATGCCCGTCTCCCCGGCCTTATCGCTTAGTCGCGATATTGCGTCGAAAACCTCTGCACACTTTCGACATATCGCTTTAAATAACGCCACACTATACCGGTGATGGCATCCGGTCGAGCCCTTAAGCCGCCGTATGGTTTGACTTTCCGGCGGCATGCGGGAATATCTTGCAGCGCAGCAAGCCCGAGGCACCATGGACCGCAGGAAACTCGACACGCTTCAGGCCGGACGCGGATTTGCCGCGCTGGCGGTGCTGCTGTTCCACGCCGAGACCACGCTGCAGATGGCTAAGTATCTCGGCCACGAAACCTTCGCTATTTTTCGTGGTGGCTATATCGGCATCGACTTCTTTTTCGTCCTGTCGGGCTTCGTCATCATGCTGGCGCACGAGAACGATCTTGGCCGGCCCGAGCGGGTTCTCAGTTTTCTGTGGCGGCGGTTCAAGCGCATCTATCCGCTGCTGTGGGTGACGCTGATCCTGACGAGCCTGATGATCGTCTTTTTGCTGAAGACAAAGCCTTCGGCCTGGGACGTCGTCGCGGGGTTCCTGATCCTGCCCGCCACAACCGACCCATTGCTGACGGTCGAGTGGACGCTGCGGCGGGAAATCATCTTCTACGCCTTGTTCGCCGTCATGATCCTGTGGCGCGCGCCGGGAATGATCCTGCTTGGCGGCTGGTTTGCCCTGTCGCTGATCCTGCCCTACCTAGGCGTCAACGGGTTGTCCGCTGTCTTTTTCGACACGCACCACCTGTTGTTCGGCTTAGGGATGGGCATATGCTGGCTCTACCGGCGTGGATACATCCGGTATCCGGCCGTGCTGACGGGCGTCGGCGCCACGGCCTTTTTTATCATGTGGGGCGTGCTGGCCTACAATTACGGCCTGCATAGCGATCCGACCTGCCGGCTCCTGGCCGGAACCGGGGCGGCGGTGGCCATTGCCGGCCTGGTCGGGCTTGAGTCGCGAACAGCGCTCAGCGTCCCCCGGCCGCTCATCTTTCTCGGCGAAGCGTCTTACGCCATATATTTGATCCATTTACCCGTCATATCGGCGCTCGGCCGCTTTATCGTACCCTTTCGCGACCAGGCGCCCGCTCCGGTTCTGGTTCTGGTTGTCGCGGCGGTCGCCCTTGCCATCGGCGCCGCCTATCATATCTGGGTCGAACGTCCACTCATGCGGTTCGTCAATAACCTCGGCAAACCGCGCCAGGCAGCCGGTAACCCTTAGGTAATCACGTCATTTAGGTGCAAATTTACTTCCAGGACTTAGGTTTCATGTCCGGATTTCAATGTTTGGTGTATCATGCGTAACCCTCCCCGTCTTGTCGCCCTCTCCTTACTCGCCCTGCCCGCGGCGCTTCTGCTGTCTGCCTGCGGTGGCGACTCCGCCAGCACGTCCGGTACGCAGGCGGCCCGCAATTCAGGTACGAACTTGCCGTCCATGCCGGTACCCCAAGCCGCAACGCCCGACACTGGTGCCCCAAGCAATACAGCGCAGCCGGAGGCCGGCGACGCTCCCATTCAACCATCGGATTACAGGCCGGACCCGACCTACCTGCCTGACGACAGCCATCTGGGCGCCGTCTCGTAGGGCTGGTTCAAAAAAGACTGACCAAAGGCTGGTGCGCTTTGCAATTTAAGGATTGCAAATGCCCGGCCTTTCTCGTTTATAAACGACCTGATATTTCAGTAACGACAATCGATCCCGCTGGACGGGGAGCTGTCACGCCCCCCGCTACTCATATTTTGCGTTACCGCTTGCCTGGCCGCATTAGAGAGGTTTTTTCCGCATCTGAGGATACGCAACACGCGTACCGCCGAAGATAGCGGTATGGGATTGACTGCCGGACACCGAGGACCCTGTCGGTATAGACACACAGTGACCACGCATCGCACCATTCTGATCGTAAATACGCTTTATCCGCCTTCCCAGGTCGGCGGCGCCGAGAAGTCTGTATCTCTACTGGCCGAAGCTCTCGTGCGCGCCGGCAACCGGGTGATATGCGTTTGCCTGACGAATGCGTCTTCGCGAATCGATGAAGAGCGCAATGGCGTCACCGTGGTGCGGCTGCCGCTCGACAATATCTATTGGCCCTATGACGGCGGCGCCAAGCCATCGGGGCCAAAGCGCATCCTGTGGCACCTCATCGACATGTGGAACGTCAAGGCGGCGCGGCGATTCGGTCCGTTGCTCGATGAATTCAAGCCGGATGTCGTCCACACCAACAACCTGACCGGCTTTTCAGTGGCGGTGTGGCACGAGGTTCGCCAGCGCGGCATTCCGATCGTGCACACCCTGCGTGACTACTCGCTGGCCTGCGGACGGTCGGCGCTGTTCCGCGACAACCACCTGTGCGAAACCCGTTGCCTGGACTGCAAGGCGCTGACAGCTGTCCGTCAATGGAAATCGACCGAGGTCGACAAGGTCGCCTCCAACAGCGCCTATGTCATCGCAGCGCACGATCAGCACGGTTTCTTCAAGGGCAAGCCGTCGGCCGTCATTTATAACATCGCCGACCTGAGCGCCAAGCCGACGCGCGCCAATACGCCCGATGACACCCTGGTTTTCGGCTTCATAGGGCGCGTCGAGGAAGAAAAGGGCATCGAGGTCGTGCTGGAAGCCACGCGGGCGATGGAGACGTCAAACTGGCGACTGGCCATAGCTGGCCGCGGCATTCCCGAATATGTCGAAGGTCTCAAGGCCAAGTATAATGATCCGCGCATCGAGTGGCTGGGCTTTGCGTCGCCCGACACCTTCTATTCAAGTATAGATACGTCATTGATCGCCTCCATCTGGCCGGAACCCCTGCCCCGGACCCTGATTGAGAGCTTCGCCTATGGCCGCAGCGCCATCTGCGCGCGGTCAGGCGGGATTCCGGAAATCGCCGCCCAGGGCAAGTGCGTGGCCGAATACGACGCCTTCGACGTCGCGGCCCTGGCCCGGCTGATGGACGCGGCCGTGCGCGACGCCAACCGCTGGAAGGATGCACATACGCCCGATCCGGCCTTCTTTGCCGCCTTCTCGGAAGCGGAAATCGTCGGGCGTTATACCGACCTGTATTTCAAGTCGCACTAGATCGGAATGGGCTTAGATGGAAACGCCATTCCGATCTAAGTTTTTGCTTTGTCGCGATATTTTTGGCGAAAACCGCTGACA
>CAMLPZ010000033.1 GCA_946482045.1 uncultured Asticcacaulis sp. | reverse complement strand
CTGTCCCAGGTTTTTGGAGGTCAGGTCGCCATCACACTGGTCGAATCCGACGTGATCGGCAGTGTTGGCGTGGGTGAAGCGACCATTCCGCCAATCCGCGCATTTCACCAGATGGCCGGCGTCGACGAGGCCGCATTTATGCGGGACTGCTTTGCCACTTTTAAGCTGGGGATCGAATTCCGCGACTGGTCACGGGCGAACACCCGCTATTTCCACCCCTTTGGAGTTTACGGAACCAGCTCCGATCTGGGCTATTTTTTCCAGTATTGGCTGAGATTGGCCGAGCTCGGCAGGGTCGCCGATATCAGCACATTCTCTCTCTGCACCCTGGCCGCATTGAAGAACCGCTTTGCCCAGCAGTCCCCAGACGCCGGCCACCCACTCCACCATTTCCATTCAGCCTATCATTTCGATGCCGCGCTCTATGCCAGGCACCTGAAGTCGTTGTGCGTCAAAAGAGGCGTTACGCACAAGATCAGCGAGATTGTCGGCCACGACAATGATGCGACGACAGGCTTTGTCACCGCGCTCCGGTTGAAAACGGGAGAAAGGCTCGAAGGCGACCTCTTCATCGACTGCTCCGGAATGCGCGGAATTCTGATCGATCAGGCAACAGGATCGCCGTATGAAGATTGGTCGAAGTGGCTGCCGATGAACAGGGCGATCGCCGTGCCGTGCGAGCGGACATTACCGCTAACCCCCTATACCGTATCTACAGCGCACCCCTTTGGCTGGCAGTGGCGCATTCCTCTACAGCACCGCGTTGGCAACGGCGTTGTCTATTCGAGTGACTTCGGAACGGATCAGGCGGCCGAAGATGTCCTTATGGCCAACATCGAAGGACGGCCGCTCGCAAGCCCGAACCGGTTAAGGTTCACAACGGGCCGGCGGATCTCCCCCTGGAATAAGAATGTCGTCGCCATAGGGCTTTCGAGCGGATTTCTGGAGCCACTGGAGTCCACGAGCATCTATCTTATTCAATCCAGCATCCAGAGGCTGATCAAGCAATTTCCCGATCGCTCGTTTTCGCCCGCGAACACCGAAGCATACAACGAAGGGGCGGCGGCGGAGATCGAGACTGTGCGGGACTTCCTCATCCTGCATTACTTCGCGACGGAGCGCGACGATTCCGAGCTCTGGAACTATGTGCGCCATATGGAAATCCCAGCGAGCCTAATGCACCGAATCGAGCTGTTCAGGGAGCGAGGGCAACTGAACATCGCCGCCGAAGAACTGTTCCAGGTAACGTCCTGGCTGTCCGTCCTTATGGGGCAAGGCATTCGGCCCCACGGCTATATGCCAACCATGGCGCTTCAGGATGACAATCTTCTTGCCAACGGATATTCCCGGCTCGAACGGCACCTCAAGGGCATCGCCGAGCACCTGCCCGATCACATGACCTTCCTGCGTTCAAACGCACTTTTGAACACCGACCTGCTCGTATCGTAAGGTCCTTTTCACTACGCAAAACCAGGTGGAGGAATATGAGGATAAAACGACCCAGGGCCGCTGAGGCCGCGTTTCGCCACGATCGACGCGCGCTGTTAGGCGGACTATGTGGCGCCACGATACTGTGGCCTGTATCCTCCTATGCGCGCAATGTCCGTACGTCTGAACAAGACGCGTTGCCCGTCAATATCCGGTACGACCTTAGTGACAGGGACCCTGCGTTCGAGGGATGGGGCACAGCGCTCGCATGGTTTGCCAACGTAACGGGAGGATACCCGGCGCCTGTGCGTGACCATCTCGCCGATCTTCTATTCGGTAAGGACGGGCTGCGCTGGAACATTGCCAGATATAATATTGGGGGCGGCAATGCGCCGGAGACGCCGGCGTATCTTCGGCCGGGCGCCGATGTTCCTGGCTTCTGGCGAAGACCCCAGGGTGTTGCTGGAAGCGACTGGTGGCGCCCCGCCGATCCGTCGCTGTGGGACTGGAACGCCGATTCACGACAACGCTGGTGGCTTGACGCCATCAGGGCCCGGGTGCCCGAGTCCGATCAGATCTTTGAGGCGTTTTCGAATTCCCCTCCGTATTTCATGACCGTCAGTGGACGCGTGTCCGGTGCCGAAAGCGGATTGCAGGCCAACTTGCGGCCCGGGATGGCCAAAGACTTTGCGCAGTACTTAGTTACCGTCGTCGCAAAATTGCAGACCGTACATGGGATCAGGTTCCGCACCCTGTCGCCCGTCAATGAGCCGAACACGCCTTACTGGCACGCGGCCAACAAACAGGAAGGCGCGCATTGGCCGCCGGAACAGCAGGGTGAGATTGTTCTTGCGACGCATAAGGCTTTGCAAGCCGCCGGGCTGCGGACCGTTGTCAGCGCGATGGATGAAACGGACTCCTTGACCTTCATCCGCGACTGGACGTCTTATCCGGACGAGGTCAAGGCCGCTGTCGGGCAACTCAATGTGCACAGCTACGAGACCCACGGCCAGACCGGCGTACGGGATATTGCCCGTCAAAGCGGGAAAAGGCTTTGGATGTCCGAGGTCGATCTGTCTCCCCAGAATATCAGCCAGGACTATCGCGATATCCGTCCGGCGCTTGCGCTCGCCGAACGCCTCGTTCTCGATCTGAAGCGCCTGCGGCCGGCCGCCTGGGTCTTTTGGCAAGCCATCGAGGACACAAACAAGGAGACCGGGGGCGGATCGAACTGGGGGCTTATAAAACTAGACCTTACAGCGCCAGCCGAAGGTCCGCACGTCATCAACGTGACGCGGAAATATTGGGCAATGGCGAACTTCAGCCGGTATATCCGTCCGGGGTTTACACTTTTCCAAGTCGATGACCTCGATACGGTTGGCGCCTGTGCGGCCGACATGTCCTCCATTGTCTTTGTGCACGTGAATGCGGGCCCCCTTCCCCGCCGTCTTGATCTGGGCGCCTGGCCGCAATTCGCTGCGGGAGGACAGGTGCGATTGATCGTCACCGACGGCACCAGAAATGCCGAAACCACTTCAAATCAACTGACTGAGGCTGGTCCGTTGCGGATCGACGTCCCGGCGCAATCGGTTTCGACCATCGTGATCACCAACCGAACTCCGAAATAAGTCTTTTAAATTCCTTGGGGAAATTATGAAAAAATCACACCTGCCAGGAACGCTCTCCCTTATTGCCCTGACGACTTTGACGCCGCTCGCGGGTCCTGCGCTTGCTCAGCCTGCCGTGGTGGCGGAATGGGAGCAGCCCGACGTCGTTGCCGTCAATCGCGAGCCTATGAAGGCGACTTTCTTCAATTACGAGACAGTCGATCTGGCGCTGCGCGGCAACCTGGCGTCATCACGCTATTACCGCTCGCTCGACGGTACCTGGGACTTCAAATATTCCAAGGGCGTCGACAACCGCCCGGCGGACTTTTACCGCGAGGAGTTCAACACCGCCGGCTGGTCCAAAATCAAGGTTCCCGGCATGATCCAGGCGCAGGGCGATGGCGCTTATGGCCTGCCGGAATTCTGGAACATCAAGTATCCGTTCCCTGCCAACGAGCCGTTGATCCCGCACGACATGATCGAGATCGGCTCTTATAAGCGAGGTTTCGAAGTCCCGGCGGATTGGAATGGTCGCGACGTCTTCCTGCATATCGGCGCGGCGGGTGCGGCCTATTACATCTGGGTCAATGGCGAGAAGGTCGGCTACTCCGAGGATTCCAAGCTGCCGTCGGAATTCGATGTCACGAAGTTCCTGAAGCCCGGCCAGAACAGCATCAGTATCGAGATCTATCGCTATGCCGACGGCTCTTATCTCGAAGACCAGGACTTCTGGCGCCTGTCGGGCATCGAGCGCGGCGTCTACCTCTATGCCGAGCCGAAAGCGCGCCTGCGCGACTTCTCGGTGCGGGCCCTGCTCGACAAAACCGCTTATAAGGAGGGCCTGTTTTCGCTTGAGACCGAGTTCGCTGGTGCACCGGCCAAGGGCAGCGTCACGGCCACTATCTATGATGGCGACGCAGCTGTCCTGACCACGACCGGCGCCATCAGGAACGGCACTTCGGCCTCGCTGGAAGGCACGATTAAGGACGTAAAGGCATGGTCGGCGGAAACGCCCAACCTCTATCGCCTGGTCATCGAATATAAGGACGCCAAGGGTAATCTCATTTCCGCCACTTCGAAAAAAATTGGTTTCCGCACGGTCGAAATCCGCAATGGCGAAGTCGAGGTCAATGGCCGGCGCATCCTGATCAAGGGCGTCAACCGCCATGAGCACGATCCGGATACCTATCGCGTCGTGTCAGAAGAGCTGATGCGCAAGGACATCGAGTTGATGAAGCAGGCCAATGTCAATGCGCTTCGCACCTCGCACTATCCGAACGCACCGTACATGTACGATCTGGCCGACGAATACGGCCTCTACGTCATGGACGAAGCCAACGTCGAGAGCCATGAATATATGGACACCTCGGACAAGCTGGCAGCGCAAGCCAACGACCCTTCCATTCGCGAAAAGATGCAGTTGGGCTATAAGCCGCACTGGGCAAAGGCGCATCTGGACCGTATCTCGCGCATGGTCGAACGCGACAAGAACCATCCGTCGATCATCTTCTGGTCGCTGGGCAACGAGGCGGGAACGGGGCCGAACTTCGAGGCCGCTGCCAAATGGATCCGCCAGAACGATCCAACGCGCCTGATCAGCTATCTCGGCCACGGCACCTTGATCGAAAAACACGCGCCCAACCCTTATGTCGACATCTATGCCCCCATGTACGACGACATCGAAAAAATGGTCGACTGGGCCGAGGATCCGACGCGCACCCAGCCCATGATCCAGACCGAGTACGCGCACGCTATGGGTAACTCGCTCGGCAATCTCGAGGACTACTGGCAGACCATCCGCGCCCACAAGAAGCTGCAGGGCGGCTTCGTCTGGGATTTCATCGATCAGACGGTGCACGCAAAGGATACCAATGGGCGGCCCTACTGGGCGTCGGGTTTCGACGTCAATCCAGCCCGCGGCGACAACTCGGTAATCGGTGACGGCGTGCTGAACGCCGACCGCGTGCCCGATCCGGAATATTACGAGTTGCGCCAGGTCTATTCGCCCGTGGCCTTCGAAGGCGATCCAGCGTCGGGACGGTTCAAGGTTGTCAACCGCAACACCTTCACCGACCTGTCGGGCTACGACCTTCACTGGACCGTGCTGAGGGATGGTGTGGACACGGGCTCGGGCATCTTTGCCGGCGTCAACGCCGCGGCGGGCACCACGGCGGACCTGCCGCTGAACCTGCCCAATCTGCCCGATGATGGCGCGGAATATATCCTCACCCTGTCAGCCACAGCGAGGGCAGGCGCCATCAAGGGCGTCCCGGCAGGGCAAGGGATTGGCTTCAACCAGTTCGTGCTGAGAAATGCGAAGCCGGCCACGATGCAAGAGACGACCGCGTCCCGGACCGCCGTCAAGCCGGTGCGTACGGGCGACAGCGTCACGTTTGAGGCTTCGGGCACAGTGTTCAAGGTCAACGCCAAAACAGGACTCGTTTCCTATAGCGCCAACGGCAAAACGCTTCTCACCGGCGGCGCGCCGAACTTCTGGCGCGGCCTGACCGACAATGACGAAGGTACCGGCATCATCAAGTCGCACAATATCTGGAAGACCTTTACCGAACAGCGCCAGGTGCGTTCGGTCGATGTCACCGGCGACGCGGTCAGCATCCTCTATAACTTCGGCACTGGCTCAGTACATTGGAAAACGACCTACCGACTGCTCAATGATGGCGCACTTCATGTCGCCTCGACCTTCACGCCGCTGCGCGACGACCTGCCCGATCCCTTGCGCCTGGGCCTGCACTTCGACATCAACCCGGAGCTGACCGATCTTCGATGGTATGGCCGCGGGCCACAGGAAACCTATGTCGACCGGAAGACCGGTGCGGGCCTTGGCGTCTATTCGGGCAAGGTCGCCGACCAGTACCACGCCTATAGCCGGCCGATGGAATCCGGCAACAAGACCGATGTGCGCTGGCTGTCCCTGAGCGGGAGCGGCGCGGGCCTGACAGTCAAGGGGGATCAGCCCCTGTCCATCAATGCCCTGGCCTTTCCCTATGAGGATCTCTACTTCCGCAAGCAGGGCACCTGGAAGTCGTCCGACATCGCCCCGCACGGCGACGGCTCGCTACTTATTGACCTGGTGCAGACCGGCGTCGGCGGCGACACCGGCTGGTCGCTCGATGGACGGCCGCTGGCCAAATACCGGGTGAAGCTTGAGCCGCAAAGCTACAGCTTCACCATCAAGCCCGGGAAATAGACGGCGGGGATCGCCGTCAGGAAATGCGACAAGGCCAAAACGGAGGGCGCTGCTCCACTTCAGATGAAGCGGAGCAGCGCTTATTTCACGCATAACCGCGTCTGAGGCGTCCGCCCCCGTAACCCGATTTTGCGCCCGACTCTGCGTCTGTAAAGAAACCGTCGCACATGCCAGCTAAGCGTAGCCGCCATGCCCCCTTCCCCTGCACCATTTCCCTGGATCGCCGATGAGCATCAGCGCCTGTCGCGCTTCGTGGCAGGCAAGGTTCGCGACCACGCCCTGCGCGAAGACGTCGTCCAGGAGACGCTGGCCCGGGTGGTCGCCTATGTCCGCGACAACAAGGTCGACAATGTCGCCGCCCTCGCTCGACGTATCGCGCTCAACCTGATCAGCGACCATTTTCGTAGCCGGCGCCTGGGTGCCACCGAGGCGATCGATGAAACACTCGCGTGCGATCACCCCTTGCCGGAGCAGGTCCTGATGCATAAACAGCGTCTCGAAGCCTTTACCCGGGCGCTGAAGGACATGCCGCGCTTACGCCGCGAGGTCCTGGTCCGCCGCCGCCTACACGGCGAAAGTTGCGAGGCGATCGCCAGGAGCCTGAACCTCAGTCCGGACGCCGTCGAAAAACATATCCACCGCGGCCTGCGCCAACTGCATGAAACCCTCGCCAAAGAAGAAAAGAAAAGACAGAAATATGTTGCCTGAGGGTACGGACACTGATGGCACTCTATGGATCACCGCCGCCCGCTTCGCCGACCAGGCGCTCAGCGTGGGCGAAAGCGGCGAAGGACTGACGTGGCGAGCCGCCGATCCACAGCATGAGACGGCCTATCAGCGCATGTTGCAGGTTGCGCAAGATCGCGCCCTGCTCGACGCCCTGACGCAGTTCGATCAGCCCGTCCGGATCCCGATGTGGCAAAGGCCCAAGGCGTGGGCCAGTGCGGCCGCAACCGTCCTGGTGGCCTGCCTGTGCATCGCCGTCCTGCCCCCTCTCGTCGCCGATTGGACGACCGCGTCCACGACCTACACGACCCGTCCGGGCGAAATCCGCGAGATTGCCCTGGGCGACGGCAGCCGCGTCACCCTCAATGGCGGGTCACGCCTTGAGGCGCGCCTGACCGCCTACCGCCGCGGGGTCAGCCTTAACGGCGGCGAAGCCTACTTCTCCGTGACGCATGATGCATCGCGCCCCTTCCTCGTCGAGCTCGAGGGCGGTGAGGCCAAGGTACTCGGCACCGAATTCAACCTCAGCTATCTCGACAGCGGCGTCGAACTTGACGTCTATGACGGTAAGGTCCGCCTTACCGGCGACAGCCGCCGCTACGGCGACTTCACGCGCGGCATGCGCGCCGGCCTCAGCGGCGGCGACATACAGTCCCTGTCGCGCTTCGACCCGGGCGGCGGCGACTGGCGCAAGGGCTGGATCGAGCCCGACAACTGGCCCCTGGAACGCGTGACCCAGGCGCTCAGCCGCCAGTCGGGGGTGACTATCCGTTTCGCCGACGCGAACCTCAGGCAAAAGCGCGTCGTTGGCCGCGTCCGGCTGGATGCGCCGCAGGCCCAACTGGAAGCTCTGGCCATGGTCCACGGCTTTACCGTCGAACAGCAGGGCAACGTGATTGTCCTGCGCTAGTCCTGTCGCCACAGACCCGCGTCATAAATATTTCACCAAACTCTTTGTCCGGTCGGCCGGGTATTTGTCCGTCATATCCACGACGTCGCCGCAAAAGGATGGGCCTGGGATGGCGGCCATTGGGGATAAACCGTGACCTTCACTCGCATTCTCTGCCTGTCGGCCTCGCTGACGGCCCTGACCCTCGGCAGCTTCGCCGCCGGCACCACGCAGGCGCAGACCATTGCAAGCCGTGCGGTAACACTGGACATCAAGGCCGGCGCGCTCGACAGCGCGCTGATCCAGCTGTCGCGCGCCACCGGCGTGCAGATCGTAGCCGACCCGGATCTGACGCGCGGCAAACGCACCCAGGGCGTCAACGGCCGCCTCGACATCGACCAGGCGCTAACCCGCCTGCTGAGCGGCCAGTCGCTGGGCTATACGCTGAAGGGCGACACAATCGTCATCCGCGCCGGCCAGGTCCGCACCAGCAACGCAGCGCCCTCCCCCATGCCAACGTCGGCGCCCGTCCCCACTGAGGCCGCCGCGGTCGCCGAAGCGCCTCCCGAGGAGGTCGTGGTCACCGGCTTTCGAAGCTCGCTGGCCAAGGCACTGAGCGAAAAGCGCCGCGCCACCAACGTCATCGACGTCGTCAATGCCGAAGACATCGGCAAATTCCCGGCAAGCAACGTCGCCGAAGCGCTGCAACGCGTCCCGGGTATCTCGATCACCCGCGACCGTGGCGAAGGCCTGTTCGTGCGCGTGCGTGGCCTGGGTCCTAACTTCCAGAACGTAACGCTCAACGGCCGTAGCGCGGCGGTGAACGAAAACGTCCGCGACTCGGGCCAGTCGGGCCGACAGTTCCGCTTCGACACCCTGGCACCGGAACTGGTCTCCGGCGTCGAGGTCATCAAGTCGCCGCTGGCCTCCATGGATGAAGGCGCCATCGGCGGCACGATCAACCTGCGCACCTTCCGCCCCCTCGACTTCAGGGCGCCGACGACCGCCGTCAGCCTGACCGCCACCTATGTCGAACTGGCCGAAAAGACCGACCCTAAGGCTTCGGCCCTGTGGAGCTGGCAGAACGACGCGCGCACCCTGGGTCTTCTGGTATCGGCCAATTACGGTGTCCGCAGCCTGCGTTCGGACCGCGTCACCGGTGTCAGCTGGGGCGCCAGCAAGGTCGACGTCAACGGCGACGGCGTCACCGACACCACGACCACGCCCTTTGGTGTCCGCCCGACGCTGGAGCGCGAACGGCGCGAACGCTGGGGCGGCACCGCTGCCGTACAGTGGCGGCCGTCGGACACGACCGAGGTCAACCTGTCGCACATGTACACCTACCTCGACGACTTCTACGACGAACTGACCTATTCGGCCGACTTCGCCTTCACCAAGATGGTCGCCGGAACAGCGCAGGTGCGTGACGGCGTGCTGGTCGGCGGCACGATCACCAATGGCGAAACCCAGATCGGCCATGAGATCGACTACCTGACGCACGACAATCAGATGACCGACCTGTCGGTGCGGCAAAAGCTGGGTGCGTGGGACCTGACCGCGACGGCATATGTGGCGCGCGCCTACTCCAATACCGACCAGCCGATCACCCGCACCCGTGTCTCGGGCAATTCCGGCACGCTGTCCTTCTTCATTCCTCAGGTCGGCGACGGCATCCCGACGCTGGACTTCAAGACCAAGAAGCTAACCGACCCAGTCCTGCCGTTTCGCCGTACCGAATGGCGCGTCAACGATTCGCTTGACGAGGAAAACGCCATCCAGTTTGACGCGAAGCGCGCGCTCAGCTGGGGACCGTTCACGGAGGTATCGGGCGGGGTGAAGTACCGCGACCGCTCGCGCCGTTATAACCGCCGCGATATCAACTTCACTCGCGATAAGACCGGCAAGACGATCGGCGGCAACAACACCGTTTTCGGGACCGCCTACTATGACGTGGTTGATGTCAGCGACTATCTGAGCGAAGTCGGCGCGACCCTACCGAAGACGTGGCTCAGCCCCAACCGCGACGCCTTCTGGGCCATACTCGATACGTCGGCCATCGCTAACACGGCGCTGGCGCGCGGCGACCTGCGCAACTCCTACTACGTCGCTGAAACCATCTCGGCTGGCTATGCCGCCGCGGCGATCGGCACCGAGGTGTTCAAACGTCCGCTGCGCGGCGAACTGGGCGTGCGTTACGCCGAAACGAAGCAGTTGTCGGAAGGGCACGCCGACACCGGCACCGCCGCCCTGCCGGTCAGCTTCGAGAAGACCTACAACGACATCCTGCCCAGCCTGAATCTCGTCTACGAAGTGTCGGACCGCGTCCAGGTTCACGCCGCCGCCGCCAAGGTCATTACCCGGCCGTCCCTGGCCGATCTGTCGCCGCGCCTGACGCTGAACTCGTCCGGCGTGATCTTCACGGCCGTCGGAGGCAATCCATTGCTCGACCCGTTCGAAGCCAACCAGTACGACCTGACGGCAGAATGGTATTTTGCCCCGGGCTCAGCCCTGATTGGCGGCGTCTTCTACAAGGACATCACCACCTTCGTCTACAACCAGAACACCACCATCGCCATCGACGGCCGGGATTACCTGCTGACCGCGCCGGTCAACGGCGGCAATGCCTGGGTCAAGGGGCTGGAACTGGCCTGGCAGCAGAACTTCCGCTTCCTGCCGGCGCCGTGGGACGGTCTGGGCGCCCTCGCCAGCTATACGCTTACCGATTCCGAAGCCGCTTACTCGGCGACCCTGGTCGACAAGATGCAGAATGTGGCCGAGAACAGCTATAACCTGACGGTGTTTTACGAAAAGGACCGGCTGGGCGCCCGCTTGTCTTATGCCTGGGTCGATGACGTCCTGGCCTCCGTCGGCACCGGCGGCCTTGCCAGCCTCAACGACAAGGACTATGGCTCGCTGGACGGCAATTTCAGCTACCGGCTCGACGATCGCCTGACCCTGGTCATCGAGGCACAAAACCTGACCAACGAAGCGCAGTGGCAGTTTGCCCAGAATGGCCAGTTCGGCGGCTACACCTACAACGGCCGTTCGTTGTCGATCGGCTTGCGTGGCAAGTTCTGACCGGATCGCATAACTGATCCTTCACAGCCCCGCCGGCTGGCTATGCGTGGCTGGAGCATGCTCCGAAGAAGTGGACACCAGTTTTTTCGGACCAAGCATGCGACGACTAAGAAATCTAGACCATGCTGTGTTTTCTTGGAAACGCAGCATGGTCTAGCGAGGTGTTTTTTCGGGGCGAAAAATGAAGTCTCTTTTCATATGTCTTTCGGTGTCTCTCCTGTGCGTGACGCCCGTAATGGCCGCGCCCCCCGTCTCGAAGGACCTTCAGGCCGCGCTTGACCGCACGCCGAACACGAACCGGGCGCGCAACGTCATCCTGTTCATCGGCGACGGCATGGGCATAGCCTCTGTAACGGCCGGACGGATCTTCGCCGGCCAGAGCCGGGGCCTGGACGGCGCTTCCTATCGCCTCGCCTTCGAATCCCTGCCCTATTCTGGCCTGTCGAAGACCTATTCCGCGGACAAGTTCGTCACCGACTCTGCCAACGGCATTTCGGCCATCACCACAGGGGTCAAGACGATCAATGCCGCCATCGGCGTCGACGCGACCGTCAAAAGCAATGACTGTGCGTCGGCGATGCGCGCGCGCATACCGACCATCGCCGAACAGCTGAAGGCTGACGGCAAGGCGACCGGCATTGTGACAACCTCGGGCCTGACCGACGCGACGCCCGCGGGGGCCTACGGCCACGTGCCGTCGCGCGGCTGGCGGTCGGATACCGAACTGCCGAAGGGCGTCAACGAGGCCGGTTGCCTCGACCTGGCGCGGCAACTGGTCGAGGCGCCCGAGCCCCTGCGCCTCGATGTAGCGTTGGGCGGTGACCGCGCCCGCTTCGTCACGACAGCAGAAGGCGGGCGACGCCTGGACCGCGACCTCACCAAGGAATGGCGCGCGCAACCCGGCGCCAGGGTGGTCACCGACAAGACGGAGCTAATGGCCATCGACGCCGGCCAGACGCGAAAACTGCTGGGCCTGTTCGCCGCTGGCGACTTGCCTTCGGTCGTTGACCACAAGGGTCAGGGCAGTACGCCGACACTCGAAGAGATGACGCGCAAGGCTATCGGTGTCCTTAAGCGAAACGACAACGGCTTCTTCCTGCTGGTCGAATCCGCCGCGATCGACAAATGGCACCATGAGAACAATGCCTATCGCGCGCTCACCGACGTCGATGAGCTGGACAAGGCGGTCAAGGCGGCGCTGGAGATGACCGATGCGGCCGACACCCTGATCATCGTCACCGCCGACCATAGCCATGGCCTGACGCTCAATGCCGGATCGACGCGCGATGAACCCATCCTGGGCCTGACGCGCAAACACGGCGCCATCGAACCCGACCGTGACGGTCGTCCCCGCCTGACCCTCAGCTATGCTACCGGCCCCGGTGCAAGACCGGCGGGAAGTCCGGCCCTGACGCAGGATGAAGCGCTTTCGCCCGACTTCCATCAGGCGGCATTGACGCCGATGTCGAGTGCCCAACATGCTGGGGAAGATGTCCCCGTCTATACGTCCGGCCCATATGCCCACTTATTGGGCGGCACGATCGAGTCGGCACTCATCTACGAAGTCATGCGGTATGCCACCTCAAAGCGCTGAGGCCGCGTGTTCACCGCGGGTATAGCTGGGTACTCCGGCCCAACCGAGACAAACAAAAGAGTGAGGCGGCTTTATACTGCCTCACTCTTTCTCATTCGACTTCACAACTGTCAGAGTCCGTGAGGTCCAGCCTCGAAGCCTCAGGCTCTAAGGCAAGCTCTCACTCCGCAGGCTTACATCTTATAGTTCACGCCGATGAAGAACCGGCGGCCGTTCTTGTAGAATGCCGTTGGCGCTTCCGCGAACGAACTGAACGAGTAGTAGGTCTGGTCCAGAAGGTTCTGACCGTTGGCATAGACAGACAAATTGTCGTTGATCTTGAAGCTCGCCGACAGGTCGACCTGTTCGTAGGAGTCCGTGAAGTCCTTTGAGTTACGACGCCCGATGCCCGTGAAATATTGGGAACGATAGTTGTAGCTCAGACGGACCTGCCATGGCCCCTGCTCATAGTAGGGAATGATATTGATGTTGTCGCGGGACAGGTACGGCATGTTGTAGGCCGTCGTGCCGGTGTCCGCATCGGCGAATGTATAGTTCGCGATGATGCCGAACCCGTACGCAATGTCCTTCTGTGCCTGCAGGGCAAAACCCGTAACCGTTGCGTCCTGCGCGTTGAATGGCGAACTGAAGGAATAGGTCGCGTTGGCGCCGGTCAACCGGTTGAAGAACACCTTATCCTGAGTATCCTGGACAACGTAGGAACTGATCTTGCGGTGGAAGAATTCGGCCGCGAACAGGCCGGACTTGCCGACATACCATTCCACGGACCCTTCGAAGTTCAGGGACTCGTACGGTTTGAGATTGGCGTTGCCGCCGCCGCCGGTAAGCGTACGATCATTCAGCTCGACCGTGCCGGCCAACTGGCTGTAGCGCGGACGGGCGATCACCTTGGCGGCGCCGAACTTCAGCAGGACATTGTCGGATGCATCATAGACGATGTTCGCACTGGGCAAGAACTTGGTCTCCTTTTGCGTCACGGTCATGGGCGTGTAGGTGACGCCGCCATCGGCCGTTTCCCAGTAGTTGGAAACGTCCTCAGTCGAAACCAGGCGCCCGCCGACATTGCCGTGCCAGTTGCCCTGGCGGAAGTTGCCTTGCAGGTACGCCGCGGCGATATCTTCCTTGACGGTAAATTCCATGCCGTATTTCGGACCGTTGTACCGGGTCACGCTGGCGTCGATCACTTCGAATATGCCGGCCTGGGTTAGTCCCAGGTACTGCATCGCATTGCCGCTCCCGCCCATGTCAGCCCAGAGGCCGTCCGGAGTGTTCTCCGAAGCGAAATCACTGAGATACAGGGTCTTGTTGGCGTAGTAATCCCAGCCCTCGGCATCCAGCGCGTTTTCGTGCTTCGTCAGCTTGGCCCCGAACATGACGGTTTCAAAGACGCCCTCCAGGTTACGCTTGAAATCGATCTGTCCGTAGGTTTCCTTATCGGTCGTGCGGCTCCGTTCCATCCCGCCCATCTGGACGTAATTCGCCGTAACGCCGTTAATGGTGCTGGGCGTCGACGAAGGCGTACGGGCCAAAGCTTTTGCCGTCGTCGGTGCGGTGTCATAGTTGATGTTCGTGCTGTCCGACGTGAACCCGAACGTAAAGCCCGAGTTGAAATCGAAGCTGATCATCCGTTCGGGTTCTTTGCCGCCCGTGGCCTGGGTCCAGCCGACATTACCGCTGATCTTCCAGTCACCCGCATGCCACTTGCCGGCCAGATTGATGCTGTCCGTCTTCACGACCGTGCTGCGCAGGATGGCATCGTACTGCGTAAGCGAACCGGTACCGGCGGCTTTCGCCGGAATATAGGCCCCGCTGATCAGACCGTTGGCCACCGTAAAGTTCTGGGCGTTGGCGCTGTTCCAAACCGGAACCGCGTACATGGACTGGTTATAGTTGGTGTAATCACCTTCGATATGCAAAGCAGACAGATCGAATTCGACGTCCTCGCTCGGCTTCCACTGTACGGCCGCACTCAGGCCTTTGCGTTCGCGTGTCTGGTCAAAATAGGCCCAGTTGAAACAGCAGGGCACATTCGCCGCCGCCAGCTCCGTATATGACGCCACGGTCGGCGCCGCCCCATTGATATTGGGCCCACTCACGGCCGTGACATTGCCCGAAGAATCCTTCGTCGTCGTAAAGGCGCTGTTGAACGCTCCCGCGCCCATATAGCCGAAGTATTCGATACCGGCGCGGTGCAACTGTTGTTTGTCGTAGGTCGCCGCGACAAGGACGCCGAAATTCCGGTTACTGTTGCGCCAGCTATAAAGCGCCGAGCCGCGTATATCGCCCTTTTCCGAACGGTCGTTGTAGCTGTAACCCAGCGAACCGGTCACCGTGCCGGCCTTCAGGTCAAGGGGCTTACGGGTTTCGAGGATGACCGTGCCGCCGAGAGAACCTTCGTCGATCCAGGCTTCGGGGCTCTTGTAAACCTTTAGCTGGCCGACGATTTCAGGCGCCAGCAGCGAATAATTGAATGTGCGGCTGGTTGGATCGTTTGGGTTGCCGCCCCAGTCCGCCGACGCAATCGAATGGCCGTCGATCAGGATTCGGTTCAGTGCCGGATCGGTTCCGTGAATCGACACCTTTTCACCTTCGCCAAAGTTGCGGTCCACGCTGACGCCCGGAAGGTGTGAAAGCGACTCGGCGATATTCGTGTCAGGAAATTTGCTTATGTCTTCCGCCGATATCGCATCAACGATGGCATCGGTTCGCTTTTTCAACTGCGCCGCTTTTTGAAGGCTTCCGCGGATACCTACGACCACGACCTCCTGGCTGTCATCCACATTGTCCTGCGCAAAGGCCGAACAAGATAGCATGGCGCCGGCGATCGCGGTGCTCATCAATATCGAACGCTTCAATTTCATGTTTTTCCCTTTTCCCGACAGTGTTCTCAAGGCGCGCACATCCTGTTGAGCTGAAGTCCGGCTTTTCGAAGCTGTGCCTAGGACATTGAGCCGCCGCCAACGCACATTGGTCAATATCAATTAATTAATTTGTTTTATTATTTCGGACCAGGGATAAGACCAATTCTAAGGGTCATCATGCGCGCAGCCGGTTGTATAGAACCGTTAGTTGAAATTTTATTCTTTAAAAAACATTTTATTAGCGATCATCGTGCTGCCTTCATCACAAAGTTAGACCAATTTTGCATATTGAGACATATTTGCGACATCGGAGCAAAACCACCCCACCACCCTCTTGCGCTTGCGATTCAAATTCGGGAAGTCTGACTTATCCTACAGTAATTGAAGGGTTTTTGAGTGCGCTGGACACTGGCGGACTCACGCAGAGTCTGGCATTGGTCTGATGGAAAATTTCGCGCCTCTAGGAAACATAGTCATTGTCGGTGGCGGAACAGCGGGCTGGATGACGGCCGCATTGCTCGCGAAACTTACGCAAAACAAACTCGGCAAGATTCATCTTATCGAATCAGAGGCAATCGGCACGATCGGAGTCGGCGAAGCCACGATTCCGCCGATTCTGGACTTTAACCGGCTGCTTGAGATCAGCGAGACCGACTTCATTCGTGAAACGCGCGCTACATTCAAGCTCGGGATCGAGTTCCGTGACTGGAAGCGCCTCGGTGACAGCTATATGCACCCGTTCGGAACGGTGGGCGCCGGCGTGGGAAGAGCGGCATTTCACCATAGCTACATTCGCGCCCGCATGGCGGGCGATCCTACGCCATTTGAGACCTATTCCCTGGCTGCGGTGGCCGGAAGACAGGGGCGTTTCGCGCCGCCTCCCGCCGGTGACCGCGGCGTGCATTCAACGATCGGCTATGCGTTTCATTTTGATGCCGGCCTGTACGCGGCCTTTCTGCGCCGCTACGCGGAAGCACGTGGCGTCACACGCCACGAGGGCCGAATCGTTCATGTCGCGCAGCGGCCGGAGGACGGATTCATTTCCTCCGTCACGACGGAGAATGGCCTGACGCTCGAGGGCTGTCTGTTCATGGATTGCACGGGCATGCAGGCCCTGCTTATGGAAAAGACCCTGCAAACGGGCTTCGAGGACTGGAGCACCTGGCTGCCTGCCAGCGGTGCATGGGCAGTCCCCAGCGCGAATACCGGTCCGTTATTGCCCTATACCCGCTCCACGGCCCATGGCGCGGGCTGGCAGTGGCGCATTCCCCTGCAACACCGCATCGGGAACGGAATTGTCTTCTCGCATGACTTCATTGAAGAAACGAAGGCGTGCGATAGCCTAATGTCACATCTCGACAGCAAGGCGCTTATGGATCCCCGGCTGATCCGGTTTCGCACAGGACGATCAAAAGCGTTCTGGAACAAGAATGTCGTGGCGATCGGACTTTCCGGCGGCTTCATGGAGCCCCTGGAATCGACATCGATCCATCTTATTCACTCGGGTCTGATCAAGTTTATGGACCTGTTTCCCGACGCGGATTTCAATCCGCTGCTCGCAAAACAGTACAATACCGCGGTCGGACTGGATTTCGAAACAATCCGCGACTTCCTGATCCTGCATTACAAGGTGACGGAGCGCACGGATTCCGAGTTCTGGAAATACTGCCGCAACATGCCCATCCCCGCCTCTCTCCAATATAAGATCGATCAGTTCGTTGAAAACGGGAGGGTCGTCATGTCACGCGGCGACCTCTTCCAGATTCCAAGCTGGCTCTCGGTCATGTTCGGTCAAGGCCTTATCCCAAAACGCTATGATCCGCTTGCCAACCTCGTCGAATCCAAGGCGCTTCACGACACCCTGACGACGATGCGCGAAACCATTGCAAGCCATAGCGGACGCTTGCCTTTACACTCCCGATTCCTCCGCCAGATGGGTATGGAATTGGCGGGGGATGTTGAGGCGTAAACGTACCGACATCCTTTGCTTAAGTAGAAAAACCGGCCTCACGATCCGCTCGGTGACTCTCCGCCTGATCATTCTCAGGGACGGAACCACGAAGATTGGGAATAATAATTCCACCATATAATAAAATGGAATTGACGTTTCCATGATTTGCTTTCATCCTTGGCAGTTGGAATGGTGGCCAGGAGCTTGAGTTAGGTGCAGCGCATCCTCACTGCCGCACAAATCCCGGCTTTTGTTCGTTATCAGCATCCAAAGGCTATATGACGGAGACGCGAAGATGCCTGATACCGTACGAGCGGCCCCGTCAGAGCCCGACCAACTTCCGAGAAATATGTGGCTTATGGACGCGCTTGGACCGCTGGACCCCGGCGGCAACCGACCGGCCTACGTCATGCTCAAGACTGCTTTTCGACAGGCAATTCGTAAAAAGCTGCTTGAGCCCAATGCAACACTTCCGCCGGAAAGAGAACTGGCGAAATTGCTGAAATTGTCACGGATGACCATTCGCAAGGCGATGGAAGGCCTGGTGGGAGAAGGCCTGCTTCTGCGCCGTCGCGGATCAGGAACATTCGTGGCCAACCGGGCGGAGAAAAACTTCTCAAAACTCACGTCGTTTACGGAAGAGATGATTTCGCGTGGGCGAAAGCCCAAATCGGAATGGCTGGAAAAGACCCGTGTCGTTGCGTCGACTGACGAACTTCTCATCTTGGGCCTGTCGCCCGGATCCTATGTCTATCGCCTGTCAAGACTCCGGTTTGCGGACGGCAAGGTCATTGCGCTCGAATACACGATTGTACCTGCCAGCTGCCTGCCCTCTCTCGAGATGATAGAGAGCTCGCTTTACCGGGCGCTTGAACAGGTTGGAAACCGGCCGGTCAGGGCTTTGCAGAGACTGCGCGCCGTGCTGTTTACACCTGAGCAGGCCGAAAAATTGCGCGTCAGGCCTGGGGATGCCGGCCTGATGATCGAACGCCGGAGTTTTTCAGCAAATGGCCTTTGCTGCGAACATTCAAAATCATGGTATCGCAGTGACGCGTACGACGTAATAGCTGAACTGAGTGATGGCGCATGACGCCCCAGAAGGTCGGGCGCAGATCACCGACTGATTAGACGCATACAGATCTGGCAAGTGCGAGTTTGACGAGTGTCAGTTCCGGGCTCGCGACATCAGACGACTTCGGCGGTCCCGGCGTCGACGGTATAGTATCGCCAAGTGTTGCGGCCTGCGGCCTTGGCGCGGTACAACGCGATATCAGCCGACTTATAGAGCGCGTCTTCGCCTTCTCCATCGTCCGGAAACGCAGCCACGCCGATACTAGGGCTGGTCTGCAGCTTATACGCCTGGAAATGCACCGGGGCCGCGAAGCTGCGTACGATACGCTTGCACACCGTATCGGCGTCACAGTCGCCCATAAGCACGATCGCGAACTCGTCCCCGCCCATCCGCGCCACACAGTCGTTTTCGCGAAGCACCGAACGCAGACGGATCGCCGCTTCCTTGAGCAGCGCGTCGCCGGCATCGTGGCCCAAGGTATCGTTGACCTGTTTGAAACGATCGAGATCTATCAGCAACAGGCTGAAACCAGTGTGTTCGCGGCGCGCCCAGGCCATGGCCTTGCGCAGGTCTTCGTGGAACATGCGCCGGTTAGGCAGCCCGGTCAGAGCATCGAAGTAGGCCATACGCTCCAGTTGCGCCTGGCTGCGCGTCAACTCCGCAGTGCGTTCTTCAACCAGGGCTTCAAGCTGCCGCTGGCGGCTTCGCAGCACGCTGGTGCGCATCTGGATGACCGCGATGATCGCCGCTACGACCAGGGCCAGAGCGAGCAAATAGAACCACCAGGTCTGGTACCATGCCGGCATCACCTTAACCGGAATGCTGAGTGTCCGGCCGCTCCATACACCGTCGCGGTCCGAACCTTGCAGCTTCAGGACATAGCGGCCGGGCTGCAGATTGGTATAGGTAGCGACGCGGTGGCCGGCATCGGTCTCGTTCCAATCCCGTTCGAATCCATCGAGACGATAGCGATAGCGGTTGCGGTCGGGGGCGGAAAAATCAAGCGACGAGAATTCGACGGACATGTTCTTGCCCGGCGGCACGATCAATGTGCTGGGCGTGCCGCCGTTGAAGGGGGCGGCCACCTTCGATTCCCCGCCGATGCGGATATCGCTGATGACCAGGGGCGGGGCGTACTCCCAGGTGCCGATCATGTCCGGACGTACGACCAGGACAGCCGAGGCACCACTGAAGACAAGTTCGCCATGCGAAGTGGCGGTGCCCGAACCCACCCAGTAGTTGAAGACGGGCAGTCCACTTTCGCGACCGATGGCGCGGACGGCGAAGCTATCGGGATCAACTGTGGCAAGGGCGGAGTCGGTCGACACCCAGATGCGCCCCTCGCCGTCGGCCAGCAGCTTGTCGACATTAGGATCTGGCAAGCCGTCGCGCACGCCGATATGACGGAAAACGGGCCGACCCTTCGCGTCACGGCCAGTCAGGACATCGATGCCACCGCCGGAGGTGCCGACCCAAAGCCGCCCTTTGTTGTCGACCAGCAAGGTCGTGACAAAGCCGGCGCTTAAAGTATGTTTGCCCTTGTCCGGCAGGATCTTTTCGACACGACCATCGCGTGTCAATCGGTTCAGTCCGTTTTCCGTGCCGACCCATATCGCACCATCGGGCGTCGCCGCCAGGACGCGGGCGCGTTCATCGGTCAGTGCCGTGACATGCAGCGGCTCCGCATCCGGTTTGCCCGGATCAAAGCGCCATACGCCGTCATAACCGGCTATCCAGATGGCCGTACCGTCGCGCATCAGTCCGACGGTATAGGCGTCGGCGTCTCGTCCTGGAGTGTGCACGCGTTTTACCGAGCGGCCTTCAACGTCGCTGCGGTAAAGACCCTGACCCGTTGCAATATAGACGTTCCCCCCCATGGCCAGGAAATCCCAGACATAGTTCTGCGGCAGTGCGGTTTCAGGATGACGCGGGTCCGGAGCCAGGGTGCGGACGCGGCCACTGACGGGGTCGACGATGTCGATGCCCTTGCGCAACAGTCCCATCCACAACCGGCCGCCCGGCATTTCTCTAATGGCCAGCGCACCCGCTTCGGACATGTCGCCGGCGCGTCCAGTGTCGCCGGTCACAACGGAAAACGCGCCCTGTTCCGGTGCATAGCGGCTGAGCCCCTCACCCGTCGCCACCCAGATCAGGCCCGACCTGTCGCGGTGCAGAGCCCAGACCTGGTCGAAAAGAAGGCTGTTGGCGATGCGGGGATCATGGGTGATACGCCGCATCCGCAGGCTCGCGGTATCGATAACGACGATGCCGTGGCTATAGGTGCCAAGCCAGACTTCGCCAGGCCGGACCTCGGCTATGGTATTGATGCCTTCGTTAGGCAGATCACCGGCGCCGGGGCCTGTTACGACCCTGGCCGCGTTTGTTCCCGGATCGATGATATAGGCGCCGTGCCGCTGCGTGCCGACCCAGATGCGTCCTGTCGAATCGCGATAGATCTGGCGCACGGCCGGTACCGTGCCATCGGGCGTCGGAAGCGTAAGGGTCTGTGTCCATGTGCCACTGCGTCGCGCGAGCCCCGCGGCGGTACCGATCCATAAGTCGCCGGCGGGATCGCGTAGCAATGCGCCGATTTTCTCGCTGGGCAGGCCCTCGACGACGGCTTTTCGAACGGTTCCACTGCGCGGATCGAGATGATCCAATCCGCCCCGCGTGCCGACCCACAGCCCGCCCTTCCCGTCACCTGCCATCGAGGTCACGGTGACGTGGCTCAAACCCTTGGGTCCGGCCGTATAGGTGGTAAAGCTATCGGAGGTATCGTCATAGCGCGCCAGGCCGCCGACATTGGTAGCGAGCCACAGGCGGCCTTCTCCATCGACAAACAGGTTGCGCACGTCGATATCGGGCAGCGTGCCGGCGCGGTCGGGGTCCGGCCGGTACAGCCGGAAACGGTAGCCGTCCCACCGCACCAGCCCGTTCTGAGAGCCGATCCACAGGAAACCGTGACGATCCTGGATCAGCGAGGTTGGATTGCGAACTTCTGAACTTTGCGCGGTGACGTGCTGGAAGGTCTCGGCTGTGAACCCGGTCCACCGCGCGTCGGCCAGCGCCGGCGCGGCGCCCCAGGTTGCGAACAGGGCGAGAAACAAAACGAAGGCGACGGCCCCGAACCTAGACCGCGGGCGGGCTTCGGGATCGGTACTCATGCCAATATCCTGGGCGGTATCGTACACGGCTACGCTTCGAACAGAGCGGCGGGGGCGCCGCGACAGGCCATCGTACAAAGGAAACCGAAATAACCGCTTAGGAGAGAAGGTTAATGAATTCCGCCG
>CAMLPZ010000032.1 GCA_946482045.1 uncultured Asticcacaulis sp. | reverse complement strand
CCGGAACGTTGCGCGCCGGGCATGTTCGCCATGGAGCACGTCAACTATTTTGAACGCACCTCACTCGGTAACCTGCTCGGTCAGGCAGACTTTGAGATCAGGCATACCCTGATCGACGAAGACAATCCGCTCTATCCGGTCATCACGATTCTGGCACGGAAAGTCGCTGTCACGGGTGACACCCCGGTATCGGCCTTTGCTGAAAACCTCGCCTTTTGCGAAACCTATACTGCGCGCGACCGGGCGCTATGGACGGCCGCCGAGGCGCGCTTGAAATCCGCCCTCGCGCCGGACGAAACCGTCTATGTCTGGAGCGCCGGCGTCCAGGCGTCGATGCTGCTTAGCCGCACCAGCCTGCTCCGCTATGCACACGTCGCGGCGCTAACCGACCGCGACCCCCAAAAACAGGGATTTACCGTCGAGGGCCTGCCCATCCTCCCTCCAGCGGACGTTCTGGCCTCTCCGCACAAGATCGTTATCGCCTCCTACACCTTCGCCGCCGAAATCGAGAAGGACCTGCTGGAAGCCGGCGTACCGCCCCGCCGCATCGTCCAGATTTACTAAGCCAGCCCGCGCCTTGACGCAGAGATATGTCTCGGCGAAAAGGGTTGCCGATGACACCGGTTTCCGTTAGGTAGCGCAACGAATAGCTGGAGACACGCCATGACCTTCGACGAAATCGCCAACCGTTTCGTGACCGCACGCCGCTCCGCTACGGCACTCGAAGGCTATCCAGGCGACATTCCGTCAAAACTGGAAGATTCCTACACCATCCAGGAACGCGCCATCAAGCTGTGGGACCGCCCGGTGATCGGCTGGAAGATCGGGCGCCTGGCGCCGGAAAAACAGGCCGAGCATGGCACCGAGCGCCTGGCCGGCCCAATCTTCGCGCCAACGTTCAAAACCTATGACGGCAGCGCGGTCACCCTACCGATCTTTACGGGCGGTTTCGCGGCGGTCGAGGCCGAGTACGTTTTCCGTATCGCCCATGACACCGACCCGGCCAAGACGGAATACAGTGAAGAAGAAGCGCTGCGTCTGATCGATGGCCTGTTCGCCGGTGTCGAGATGGCCGGCTCGCCGTTGGCGACCATCAACAAGCTGGGGCCGACCGTCGTCGCTTCGGACTTCGGCAATAATTTCGGCCTGATCCTTTCCGAGCGCCTGGCAGAGTTCGACAGCGACTCCACGGTCAATACCCTTAGCCCCGACGCCGTCAAAGCGTACAAGGCCCGCACCGAAATCGATGGCCAGGTCGTGGGCGAAGGCGGTCTGTTCACCATGCCGGGGGGGCCGCTCAAGGCCATCGCCTGGCTGGCCGGTCACCTGGCGGGGCGCGGCCGTCCGCTGACCAAGGGGCAATTGATCTCGTCGGGCGCCACCACCGGCATACACGACATCGCTGCAGGCCAGACGTCGCGCGTCATTTTCAGCACCGAAGGCCGCGGCGATATCGTCCTGGAGTTGAAGACCAAGGCTGCCAGTCCGAGTAGCCGCGAACTTTCCCAATAGTAAGCAATCTTACTGACTTTAATGCCTTACAGACACCTATGGCAAAAATAACGCAGGTGCAAAAGTATCTCCCCATATGATGCCACCGGTGTCTTTTGTGGCTTGTCTGCGCATCAGAACTATGAATAATCAGCGCATTGGTGTCGGCCAGTGAACAACCGCTTATGACACCGGTGTCAGGCGCGAATTTTCGCAGTAAAGCTGTGGTAATCGACCGCCCATACAAATCGTTATCTGTCGGTCGCCAAATCATAACAGACCGAATAGTTGGCAAAAACGGGGAGTATCCTATGAAGCTCAAAACCAACGGCGCCACAGTTGCGTCTAAAATCCGCAGCGGCAAGGCCGCCCTGCTGGGCGTTTCCTTCGGCGCGCTGATGGCGGTCGCCGCCGGCGCCCAGGCGCAGGACGCCGCCCCAGCTCCGGCAACCGATGAAGGTGACGTTGTCATCGTCACGGGCTTTCGCAGCTCGTTGCAAACCGCCATCAGCGAAAAGAAAAAATCGACCGACATGGTCGATGTCATCAAGGCGGAAGATATCGGCCAGTTTCCGGACCTGAACCTCGCGGAATCGCTGCAGCGTATTCCGGGGGTGTCGATCGACCGCGACGGCGGCGAAGGCAAGCAGATCACCGTTCGTGGCCTGAACGCGGAATTCTCGCGTACGCGCCTGAACGGCATGGAGGCTTTGGCCACGACCGGCTCCAAGGACTCGTCGGGCGGCACCAACCGTGGCCGCGGTTTCGACTTCAACGTCTTCGCCGCCGACCTGTTCAACTCGATCACCGTGCGCAAGTCGCTATCGGCCGAAATCGAAGAAGGCTCGCTTGGCGCTACGGTCGACCTGCAAACCGCCCGCCCGTTTGACTACAAGGGCTTCACCATGGCGGCCGGCGGCCAGCTCGGCTACAACGACCTGAACGAAGACGTCGCTAAGCGCGGGACCTTCATGGTGTCCAACCGTTGGGCTGACGGTAAGCTCGGCGCCTTGCTTTCGGTGGCCTGGGGTCAACGTACCGTCGCCGAGGACGCCACTAACACCACGCGCTGGGAGAACGCCTATGCGGCGGGCAATGCCGGCCGCTTCGAAAGCTTCTCCACGGATGGTGGAGCGACCTTTACGAATATCGCGCCTTGCACGGCGAATGTTACCAACCGCAATTGCAACACCACTGAGAACCATGCACAGAACCCGGCTTTGACCGGGGAAGCGCAAAAGATTTCGCGTGGCCTGCACCCGCGCATTCCGCGCTACAACCACTTCGAAACGGATCAGAATCGTCTGGGCATTACCGGCGCGTTCCAAATGAAGCCATTCGAAGGCACGCTGATCACCATCGATGCCATGCATGCCACGTTCGAAGCGAACCGCGACGAATGGGAAATCGAAGCGATCTCCTTCAGCCGCAACAACCAGGGCCTGCCACGTACCGACATCTACAATTATGAGATCGACGACCAGGGCACGATCACCAAGGCGTCGTTCAACGATGTCGATATCCGCTCCGAACACCGCTTTGACGAGCTGACAACGACCTTCAACCAGCTGAACCTGACCTGGGATCAGAGCTGGGGCGACCGCTTGAGCTCGAAATTCTTCCTCGGCTCTTCGAAATCCGTTCAGGACACACCCGAACAAACGACCTTCACGTTTGATTCCTATAACGTCGATGGCTACTCCTACGACTACACCGATCCGACGGCACCGGTGTTCAATTACGGCACCTCGTCCACAGGATGTTCGCCAGATGAAGCCTGCTACTGGACCTATTCGACGTCTGCAAGTCAGGGCGACGCCTCGCTTATCCGTATTCGTCCGCAACTGGTGGAAAACGCGTTTTCGACGGCTAAGCTCGACCTCAAGTTCGATCTCAATGACAATATCACGCTTAAAGGCGGCTATTCGGTCAAGGAGTACGACTTCTACTCCGAAGAATACGGCCGGGTCACCGCAAGCACGGCCAATGCGGCCCGCGATGAAAACGCAGGCGGCCCTATTGCCGCCGAAATCAATGGCAACATCGCCAAATACGGGCAAACAGTCTCGGTCGCAGGCAACACCTATCTTATTCCAAACCTCGATCTGATCCGCGAAACCTTTGATTATGACTGTCGCTGCACCAACGCCTGGGGTACCTTTGCGGTCAACAAGGAGAATTCCAGCTCGCGCACCAACAACCGCGCAGCCAGCGAGCGCGATACGGGCTGGTACGTTCAGGCTGATTTCCGCGGCGACCTGGGCACTATGCCCTATCGCGGCAATATTGGTCTGCGCGAAGTCACTACGGACGTCACCGCATCAGGCTACGTAGGCGTTGCCACCGGCGTCAACTCGACAGGTTCGCAACTGACAACCGTGCAGCGCAGCTACAAGGACAGCCTGCCATCGTTCAACATCATGATCGAACCGATGGAAAACGTCTATGTCCGTTTCGCAACGGCCAAGACCATGGCGCGCCCGACTCTGCTCAGCCTGACACCGGGCGGCGGCGCGATCAGCACCGGTGCGAATACGATCACGACGGGCAACCCGGCCCTCGATCCAGTCCGCGCCAACACGATGGATCTGAGCTTCGAATGGTATCCCGACCGCGACACCTTGTTTACGGTCGCCTTGTTCCAGAAGGACATCAAGTCCTACATTCAGGCTCGTACCGTTCCCTACAGGCTCAGCGAGCTGGGGTACAATTACCTCGACCTCGGCGAGACGAGCGACGAAGTCTATAACGTCACCACCCCGATCAACACACCGGGCGGCGACCTTAAGGGCTACGAAATATCGCTCCAAAAGCCCTTCACCTTCCTGCCGGGCTTCCTGTCGAAGACGGGCGGTATCCTGAACTATACCCATGTCGAGTCGCAGATCGATTACTACACGACAGCCGGTGCAACGACCACGACTAAGGCCAATCTACTTGGCCTGTCGCCGGAAGCATGGAACGTTACCATGTATTATGAAGGCGATGTCCTCGCCGGCCGCGTCGCCTTTGCCTACCGCGACGGCTACCTGTCGCAGCTGAGCCCGGGTTCTTCCGCCGATTTCTGGGGCAAGAACGAGACGTTCAACATCGACGCTCAGATCACCTGGAAGATCAACAAGAACCTCACCTTCATCCTGGAAGGCATCAACCTGACGGACGAGGCTGACGACCGGTTCATCTCGTACAACACCGCGCAGGGCAACACGGCTCAGGACCTGCTTTACGACTACAGCAAGTCGGGCCGTCAGTACTATGCCGGCTTCCGCTGGAAGTACTAATCGCTATTGGACGCGCCGGTCTGAGCGATATGCCGAAAAGTGTAAGCGGTTTTCGGAATATCGCGTCAAACAAAAAGGCGGGCGCTTCCCCCTTTCACGCGGCTGCGAGCGCATTCTCCCAATAAGCCGCCACTTGGGCGCCGGTTCATCCGGCGCCCTTTTTTTGTCAGGCCCGATTTTTGCCCGCACGGTTTGCGTATTCAGGTCTCGACCCTGTACCGCTCAGCCTTTACAACACACACCGGTCCCGCTCCTCATGCCACAGAAGATTCGCCGTCCCATGCCTACGCCGTCCTCCGCCGCCTCGAATGCTCCTCTCGTCTGCTTCGGAGAGCTGCTGATCCGGCTCAACACAATGAGCGGTCGCCTGCTGGAAGAACTGCCGCAGTTGCAACTGCATATCGCCGGCGCCGAAGCCAATGTCGCAGTCGGTGTCCGCAGGTTGGGCCACCCAGCTTCCATGGTCAGCGTCGTACCCGACAATGCCCTGGGCACGGGTGCTGTCAACGAATTGCGGCGCTGGGGCGTCGACACCTCGGGCGTCTATACGGCGCCCGGCCGCATGGGCCTCTACTTCCTGACGCCGGGCGCTATCCACCGCCGGTCCGACATCGTCTATGACCGCGCGGGCTCGGCCTTCGCCACCACCCGCTTCTCCAAGCTCAACTGGACGCGCCTGCTGAAAGGCGCGGCGTGGCTGCACGTCTCCGGCGTAACGGCCGCCTTGGGCGCCAACAGCGTCGCGGCGGCGCTCAAGGCCATGCAGACGGCGCGCAAGCTGGGCGTCAAAGTGTCGTTCGACTGCAATTATCGCCCGACCCTGTGGCAGGCATGGGGCGGCGACGCACCGACCCTGATCCGCAGCCTGATGGCCGAAGCCGACATGATGTTCGGCGGCTATCGCGATATCGAACTGGTCTTCGGCACAAAATTCCCGGGCGAGGACGGCACCACGACCCGTGAGCGCGCCGCCGCCGACCACGCCTTCAGCCAGTTTCCGAACCTGCAGCGCATGGTCTCGACCCGCCGCACCCAGGTCACGGCCGATCACAACCGCCTGGCCGGCCAGATGTTCACGCGGGAGACCTCGCTGGAAACCGAAACCTACGACATTGTCGGTATTGTTGACCGCATCGGCGGCGGCGACGCCTTTGCCGCCGGCGTCTTCCACGGCGTACTTAATGGCGACAGCGACCAGCAGGCGTTGAACTATGGCATCGCCTGCGGCTGCCTGAAACACGCCCAGCCTGGCGATATCAGCCTGGCAACGCACAGCGAACTGGCGGATTTTCTCGATGGCGGCAGCTTTGACGTCAAGCGCTGAGCAAGGCGCCCCAAATGAACATCAGCGCCCTCAGGCGCTGAGCTTCTTGGCCGGCTGAGGCAGCTTCGCCGCGAGGGCGGCCAGCAGCACATCAGCATCGATCGGCTTGGTCAGAAAGTCGTGGACCCCGATCTCAGCCCATCTGGCCTTGTGTCCCTCCATGGCGTTGGCCGTCAGCGCAATCACCGGCGTATCACGGTTCTGACCGTTGGCGCGGATGCGGCAGGTCGCCGCAAGCCCGTCGAGGCCAGGCATCAGCATGTCCATCAGGATGACGTCGAAACGGCGGGCGTGGCAGTAGGCTACGGCCTCCTCGCCATTGCACGCCATGGTCCACAGCCAGCCCGTCGGCTTCAGGAACAGTGAAACGATACGCCGATTGATCTCGTGATCATCGACGATCAGCACATGAAACTCGGAACCTTGCACAGCGACGCCTCCCCGACCTAGTGGGGAAAGCCTATGCCGAAAGTCTTAACAATTGAGTAAGACTACGCGCTAAAGATGCATTTTATTGGAAATGGTGTACGCAATCGCCTCCGCAACGGCAACAGCACCAGTTTTGCTTGCATAGATTCTCATTTAACAATCTTGTCGACAACGGCACGGGTAACGTCGTGATAACCCGGGCGCGCTTCGGCATAGATCCGGCGCGCCATGTCCACGCCCCATCCCGGCTGCTTCATCAATTCTGTATACAGGGGTCTGCAGAACTTGGCCCGCCCCTGGGACAGAAGGAAGTCGCGCACCGCCGTCATGGCTGGCAGATAGTGCTTCTTGATGGCGAGAGTCAGCCAGGCGGCGCGAATTTCCGCGTTCTGGCTCTCGGTGAATTTGAACTGTCCGTCCAGCGCCGCCATCTGTTCCAGCGTAATGGTGTCCGGCATCTGGGTCAGGAAATACTGCCAGTGCTGCGTACTGTAGCCGCTGACATCGAGCGTCTTGACATCGGCGCCGCCGGCGAACGACTGGATCTGCGCCATGACCTGATCCAGCGCCGGGGAAGTCGGCACAACCGCATTGGACGGCAGACCGCGCTCATAGAGCCACTGATGGATTTGAAGCTGCTTTTCCACGTCGGCGTTGTTGTTGAGCAGATAGGTCCTGAGATCGACCAGGAAGGCTTCCGTGGTCATGCTTTTGAACTTGTAGCGCTCGAAATAGCCTTTGACATAAGCATCGAACTTCTTGCGGCCGAAACGAGCTTCCAGCATGCGCAGGAAGGCCGCGCCTTTTTCGTAAGGGATGTCCGAAAAATAGTCGTCGGGGGCTATTCCCTTGAGATCGGGATGCAGGCGCGTAAAGTCGGGTGTGCCGGCGTCGTCCAGATCCTCCAGCGTGCCTTGAAGATCGTGATAGCCCAGAACCTGGAGCATGCGCGCGCGCTCTGGCCCATAGACCTGTTCCATGATCCGGTTTTCGAAGTAGGTCGTGAAGCCTTCGTTCAGCCAGAAGTCTTCCCAGGTGGCGTTGGTGACCAGATTGCCTGACCACGAATGCGCAAGCTCATGCGCGATCAGCGACACCAGCGACTTGTCTCCGGCCAGAATGGTCGGCGTGGCGAAGGTCACCATCGGGTTTTCCATGCCGCCGTAGGGAAAGGACGGCGGCAGGATCAAGACATCGTAGCGGTCCCAGCGATAGTCGCCATAGATCTTTTCCGCCGCGTCCAGCATGGCTTCCATGTCGCTGAGTTCAGCTGCGGCCTTGTCGAGCGTCACCTTTTCAGCGAACACGCCGGTACGGTCTCCGACCGCCTTAAAGCCGATATCGCCGACGGCCAGGGCGATCAGGTATGGCGCCACCGGCTTGTCGAGTTCGAAGCGGAAGGCGCGCTGACGCGGTTGCCCCGGTACAGCCTCGCCCTTGGGTGTCAGTTGCTTGGCGGCCATGACGGCGGTCAGGTCCGACGGCACGACGATACGCGCCTTGAAAGTCTGGCGGATCGCCGGGCTGTCCTGGGTCGGCACCCAGGTACGCGTGTGGATTTCCTGGCCCTGGCTGAACAGGAAAGGCTTGCGCTTGCCGGCCGTCTGGGCGGGAGCCAGCCACTGCAGGGCCGTGCCGTCCGCCGTCGTCTGATAATGCACAACGACCTTCTGCGCGCCCTGCGGCAGCTCGATGGTCAAGGGCGCACCCATCATGGGATCATTTTTTCCCAAGGTATATTTCAGCGGCGCGCCGGAACCATTGGTCACCTTTTCGATGTCGAGCGCGCGCGTGTCGAGGACAACGCGCTTGGCGTTGGCCTCCGTTTCCAGCGCCAGGCTGGCCGTGCCGCGCAATATCTTCCTGGTGAAGTCGGCGGTCAGGTCGAGGTCGACATGGCGCACGCGCGCTTCCTGCGGCCGCGCATAGGAATGATCGTCTACCGTGCGCGCGACCATGGCCTCCGGCGTCGCCCGGCCCGACGGCTTGGGCTGGCAACCGGCCAATCCCGCCGCACCGGCGCCCAGCATCAGGACGGCCGCGGCTCCAGCCGCCAGCCGCCGGACAGTCGCGGACGTGCGCAAGGTGATGTGACGCATTAAGGCCTGGCCCCTGGTAAGGCCTACACTGTAACTGGAAAGGACCGGATCACACAACCGTGAAATTCCCCCATCCGGCGTACGCGCCGAACAGCAGGGTAGGAAAAGCCTCCCCGGACAGAGTCCGGAGAGGCTCAATTATTTTACGACTGCTTGCGGCGCTTGAACTGGGCGCCTTCGGAGCGGTTGATTTCTGGCCCCGCCGGACGCTCGCCCTTGAAAGGCTTGCCGCCGGACTTCGGCCCCTTGAAAGCGTTTGACTTGCCGCCGGGCTTGCCACCAAAACCCTTGCGGGCGCCGGGGCGGGACTCGCCGTGCGGACGGTCGCCACCGCGGAATTCCGGCTTGCCACGACGCTCTCCGGTGTGGCCTGCGCCGTCGCGCGGAGCGTGTTCACGGCGTTCGCCGCGCGGCTGATCGAAACGGCGCTCCCCGCGATTGTCTTCGCGCGGCGCGGCCTTGAACGGCTTGGTCGAGGCGACGGGACCGCGCTCGGCCGCCATCGGATCATAACGGTCGGGACGGGCGGCCGGCGCCGCACGATCACCGAACGGCTTGCCACCGGAACGGCCTTCGGCACGCGCTTTCGCGCGGTCCTTCTGGCCCGGACGGTTGCGCTGACGCTTGTGAACGAATTCGGCGTCCGGATCGCTGTGGCGGGCCTCGCCCTCACCAGCGCGCCATCCCTTGCCCGGCTTCGGATCCCCCTTCTTACGATGTTCCGGCAGACGGTCCGGGGTCGCCGGTTTGTCGGCGACGCCCGAGGCGAGCATGGCTTCGTCGAGCAGCTTCAGGGCCTGATCCTTGCGGCGGTCGAACGACGGAATACGCTGACGCGTGATGCGCTCAATGTCCTTCAGGAACTTGCGTTCATCATCGGCGCACAGGGTCACCGAGATGCCGGCGCGGCCGGCGCGCGCGGTGCGGCCGATACGGTGGACATAGGCTTCCGGAACGTTCGGCAGCTCGTAGTTGATAACGTGGCTGACATTGTCGACGTCAATACCGCGCGCGGCGATATCGGTGGCGACCAGGGCCCGCAGCTTGCCGGCCTTGAAGGCCTGAAGCGCACGCTCCCGCTGGCTCTGGTTCTTGTCGCCGTGGATGGCGGCGGATTCAATGCCGCCGGCCTGGAGGTAGGCGGCGACCTTGTCGGCGGCGCGCTTGGTGCGTGTGAAGACCAGAGTGCGGGCCAGGGCGTCTTCGGCGTACATTTCGGTCAGCAGGGCACGCTTGCGCAGCGACTCGATGAAGATGACGCTTTGTTCGACGCGCTCGGCCGTCGTGGCTTCCGGCGTGATCTCGACGCGCTTGGGCTCGGTCAGCAGTTCGGCCGCCAGTGCGCCAATTTCCTTCGGCATGGTCGCCGAGAAGAACAGGTTCTGACGCTTGTGCGGCAGCTTGGCGGCGACCTGGCGGATTGGCTTGACGAAGCCCAGATCCAGCATCTGGTCGGCTTCGTCGAGGACGAAGAATTCGACGCCGCGCAGGTCGACCGTCTTTTGTTCGATGTGGTCGATCAGGCGGCCCGGCGTGGCAACAAGAACGTCGACGCCGCGCGCCAGCGCCTTGTATTGCGGGCCATACTTGACGCCGCCATAGATGGTGGCGATGTGCAGGCCAAGGCCCTTGGAATAGGCTTCGAAGCTTTGAGCGATCTGCGAGGCCAGTTCCCGCGTCGGCGACAGGATGAGCGTGCGGACCGACTTCGGCGCCGGGATGATGCGGTTGCGCATCAGACCCTGGACGATCGGGAGGGCAAAGGCCGCCGTCTTGCCGGTGCCGGTCTGGGCGATGCCCAGCAGGTCGTTGCCGTTCAGCAGAATAGGGATGGCCTGGGCCTGGATCGGCGTCGGGTTGGTGTAGCCTTCGCGCTCCAGGGTCAGGAGCAGGGTCGAACTCAGGCCGAGATCGGCAAAAGTCTTGTTGGTTGTCTTGGTCACGTAACGTGCTTTCTTCTTCGGACGAGACACACAAAACACGTCTCGCCCGCGCCTGCGATAACAGGCCGGGTGGGACGAAGCATGCGCGTGTCACGGACTTCGAAAGAAAAAGGGCAGGACGTCTTTGCTCTGACGGCCTTCTGTCGCTGGCGATATGTACCCGTAAATCAAGGGCATATCTCACGCGGCCAGCGCTGGCAGTGACGGTCGGACCGTCACGGAGGGTTATCTCGCGGATGCGAGAGCGCCTAAATGCCTATGCTGCGACAAAATGTCAAGGTCATTGATCAGTGCAAATTTTGCATCCGCCAATCCTTTGTAAACCTTAGGGGCGTAATGTCGTGACGGGCAGAGTTGACCTTAAGGCCGCGCATTTTCGCGCCAGGTGCCCGCCATCCAGAGAATTTTTGAGGAAGTCCGAATGTCTTCGCCGCTGCGCCCTGTCAACCGTTCCACGCCCTCCACGACGCAGGGCGGCACACGGATGTCGGCTACGGCCAAGGTCGAGATCATCCAGCCATCCGACTATACCGACCGCCGCTCCGAACCCCGCGCCGCCTGTGACGACCGTGGCGCCCTGCTCTTTCTTTCGAGTCAGACCCTTATCCAGTGCCGCATCCTCGACCAGAGCCCCAGCGGCGCCCGCGTGGCGTTTGATAACAACTGCGCCATCCCCGCTGAGTTGTGGCTGATCGACCTCGACACCAATATGGTCCGTCGTGGCAGCTCGGCCTGGTCGACGCCGACGCGGATGGGTCTTAAGTTCAACTTTGTCCAGACCCTGGTGCCCGGCCAACCCCGCCCGGCCAAGGTGCCCGAGCCCGTGTTCGAGGCCTGGATGAAGCTCAGCGGCCAGACGCCGGCGGAAGCAACGGTAGTCGAAACACCCGCCGACGATGCCGGTGACGATAATGTCTTCTTTCTGGACTAAAACTCTGGCAGTGACGGCGGCATGATGCGGCGAAACGAAGTTCGGCGAAGCCAAAGCCGTTAGCTTCCGAGAAACGGAGCGGAGCGTACTTCAGTACGTGAGCACCGTATCGCAGGAAGATGACGATTTGCAGACCGCCAGTGTGGATTACACGAGAGAGCGGAAGCGCAGGGTCCCGTTCACCGCCTTGAGATCCTCGAGCGCTTCTTTCGGATAGCCCTTGTCAATGTCGACAATGACGTAACCAAGCGTCTCTGTCGTCTTCAGATGCTGCGCCAGAACGTTCAACTCGTACTTGGCCATGATCTGGTTGATCGCCGCCAGAACACCCGGCACGTTGCGATGCAGGTGCAGGAAGCGGTGGCGGCCTTCGACTTCCGAAAGCTGGACGTGCGGCATGTTCACGCTGAAGGTGGTGTCGCCGCGGTTCAGGAAGCCCAGCAGGCGCTCCGAAGCGAATTCGGCGATAGCCTCCTGCGCCTCTTCGGTCGAACCACCGATGTGCGGCGACAGGACCGTGTTGCGGCGGCCCATCAGCGCGCTTTCAAACGGATCGTCATTGGTGCGCGGCTCTTCCGGGAAGACATCGATGGCGGCGCCATAAATCTTGCCACTGTCGATCGCGGCGGCCAGCGCCTCGATATCGACGATATGGCCGCGCGACAGGTTGATGAAGATCACTCCGTCCTTCATGCGCGCGAACTGCTGGGCGCCGAACAGGTTCTTGTTCTCGGAACGGCCGTCAACGTGCAGCGAGATGACGTCGGCCTCCGCCAGCAAGGCGTCGAGCGAGCGATAGCGGCGGGCATTGCCCAGGGACAGCTTTTCGGCCAGATCGTAATAGATGACGCGCATGCCGAAGGCTTCGGCGAGGATCGACAGTTGCGAGCCGATGGCGCCGTAGCCGATGATGCCCAGCGTCTTGCCACGGACTTCGTGCGCGCCGGTCGCCGACTTGTCCCACTTGCCCTTGTGCATACCGACCGACTTGTCGGGAATGTTGCGGGTCAGCATGACGATGAGGCCGATAACCATTTCCACCACCGAACGCGTGTTGGAATAGGGCGCGTTGAAGACGGCTATGCCTTTTTGCGAGCAGGCCTTCAGGTCGATCTGGTTGGTGCCGATGCAGAAGGCGCCGACGGCCATCAGCTTGTCGGCGGCGGCGACGGCCTTGGCCGTCAGATTGGTCTTGGAACGCAGGCCCAGGATGTGCACGCCTTGCAGCGCCTGGATCAGGTCGTCTTCGTCGAGCGCTCCCTTGACGGTCGTGACGTCATAGCCCTCCTCGCGGAAGCGGCGGACGGCTTCGGGGTGGATGTTTTCGAGCAGCAGGACCTTCAGCTTCGAGCGCGGGAAAGAGTAGCGGCCCTGATAGCCTTCGGTGTGCAGCACTTCGTCGAATGAGGCCGCGACCTGGGTGGCGTCGCAGCCTTCGGTGGCGGCCACGACCTTCGGGCGCGTCACATTTTCGGTAAAGGCGTAGAAGCGCTCGGCGGCGCCGCCCTTATAGACTTCATAATCGGTCCAGCCGTCACCGACCATGACGACATCACCGTCAAGCGTCAGGCCGCGCACGGCGACGATCTTGCCGCCGTCCTGGCTGAGCGGATTAGTCAGGTCAAGACCGATGGCCACGCCGTCCTCGTTCCAGGTCAGGCGATTGGCCATGACGTATTCCGGCGCGATGCCGAATTCGGCGACGACCGGATCGATAAAGTCGTGGAAGCCGCCGGAGATGATGCGGATCTTACCGGGATGCTCCTTAAAGACAGCGCGGTTGCGTTCGATCGACGCGCTGATCTTGGTCTTCAGCACCTCGACCAGCGAGGCGATGTCGTCGCGGGTGGGCTTCAGGATGCGAACACGGCGCTGCAGGGCGTCGGAGAAGCTGATCTCGCCCGACATGGCCTGGTCGGTCAGGGTACGGATCTGTTCGACATCGGCGGCGCGCGCCGGGTCGGCGGCGGACAGCAGCTCGGCCAGGATGTCGAGCGCCTCGACCTGGGTAAAGGTCGAGTCGAAGTCGAGCACCAGGGTGGCGAGGTTAGGCTGATTGAAACTTGCATTCATGACCGAAACGCCCATATGGAAAAACTTCGAGCGCAGGCAGCTATGCCCGCCCCGATACATTTGCGCCGCAGATAAGATAAAAGCGAGGTCCGCACAACCGGCTTAACCCTTTATTGTGGCAGTTGGCGGTGCAATTCTCTAAATTCCGGCCCTGTCTGGCGGCGAATCCTGAAAACAGGTAAAATCTGTAACGGCCCTAAAGGTTTCATGCGTTTCCATGTCTGATCCGTCTACTGTTGTTGAAGACTATTCCGCGCGCTTCGTCATCGAAACGCATCCCGTCCACGGCCGCCTGGTGCGGCTGGGCGACACACTGGACCAGATTCTGAAGGCGCACGACTATCCGGACGTCATCGCCAACCTTTTGGGCGAAGCCTGCGTGCTGGCCGTCCTGGTGGGCGCGTCGCTGAAGTTCGAGGGCCGGCTGATCCTCCAGGCCCAGGGCGATGGCGCCGTGCGCTATGTGGTGGCGGACTATGATACGCGGGGCGGCCTGCGCGGTTTCTGCCGCTACGACGAAGGCGAACTCAACGACCTGATCGCCTCGAACGAAGGCAAGTTCCAGAGTCTGGGCGCGCAGGCGCTGCTCGGCAAGGGCACCTTCATCATGACGCTCGATCCGGAGAACAATTCCGAGCGCTACCAGGGCATAACCCCAATCGAGGGTGAAAGTCTGTCCCTGTGTGCCGAGCACTATTTCGCCCAGTCCGAGCAGGTGCCGACCCAGGTCAAGTTGGCGGTCAGCGAGATTGCGGGCCCGGGTGGGCCGCAATGGCGCGCGGCCGGGGCCATGATCCAGGCGATCGCCGGCGACGCGACGCGTGGCGAAACACGCGAATCGTTCGACCATATTCGCGCCCTGTTCGAAACGTTGGGCGAAGAGGAATTGACCGATTTCGACCTGCCGGCCGACCGCTTGTTGTATCGCCTGTTCCACGAGGACGGCGTGCGCCTCTCGACGCTCAAGACGGTCTACAAGCTGTGCCGCTGTTCGCAGGAGCGCGTCGAAGGGCTGGTGCAGTCCTTCACCGAACAGGAACAGAAGGACATGCTGGAGCCGGATGGCAAGGTGCACATCACCTGCGAGTACTGCTCGAAGACGTTTTTCGTCGATCTGCCGGAATAGCGCGTGCTGAGGCAGGGCCTGCCCCTCATCCGGTTCGCCAAGGCGAACCACCTTCTCCCCGCAAGCAGGGAGAAGGAACTAGCCTTGAATGTCCAACGAGTATCCAGCTGATCTGACGGTCCGGATCGGGTCAAACTCTTCCTTGTCGTTCAGCGCCTTGCGCAGGCGGCCGATATGGACGTCAACCGTACGGGCTTCGACATAGACGTCATTGCCCCAGACAGCGTCCAGCAGTTGCTCGCGCGAGAAGACGCGGCGCGGATACTGCATGAAGTGGTCCAGCAGCTTGTATTCCGTCGGCCCCAGGTGGATGTCGCGGCCGGCGCGCTGGACGCGGTGTGACAGGCGATCGACTGTAATTTCACCGAACTCGACGCGGTCCTCGCTGAGGCCCGGGCGTATGCGGCGCAGCACGGCGCGGATGCGCGCCATCAGCTCGACCATCGAGAACGGCTTGACGACATAATCGTCGGCGCCGGTGTCGAGGCCGCGGATACGGTCACTTTCTTCGGAACGCGCCGTCAGCATGACGATGGGCAGGTTACGAGTGGTCGACTGCTGGCGGAGGCGGCGGCAGACCTCGATGCCGGAGACCTTAGGCATCATCCAGTCGCAGACCAGTAAGTCCGGCTGGCGCTCCTTGATCATCACCAGGGCTTCGTCGCCGTCGCTGGCAACTCCGACCTCATAGCCTTCCTTCTCAAGATTGTAGTTGAGAAGGGTCGACAGCGCGTCTTCGTCTTCGGCAATGATGATATAGGGCTTCATGATCTCACATCAGGTTGGGCTTAAGGTGTCGCCCTTGGGGCGGTCCTCGACGTAATCTTCGCCTGTCAGTTCGTAGTGGATATGCTCGGCCACATTCGTTGCATGGTCGCCGATGCGTTCCAGGTTCTTGGCCATGAACAAAAGATGCGTGCAGGCCGAGATGGTGCGCGGATCGCCCATCATGTAGGTCAGTAATTCGCGAAACAGGGCGTTGTAGTGTTCATCGACTTCGGTGTCGGTCGCCCAGACACTCTGGGCGAGGTCGAGCTTGCCGCCCTTGTAGGCGTCCAGCACGTCACGCAGACGCGACGATACCAGCTTGCCCATGCGCTCGATCGACCGGGTGATCGGCGTCATCGGCTCGGCTTCGGCGATGACCAGGGCGCGCTTGGCGATATTCTTGGCCAGATCGCCGGTCCGTTCCAGCGAGGTGGCGATCTTCATGGCGGCCACGGTCTTGCGCAAGTCGTTGGCCATTGGCTGACGCAGGGCGATCAGACGGATGCACTTGCGCTCGACATCCTTTTCCAGCTCATCGAGGCGATGATCGCGCTGGACGACGCTCTGAGCCAGGGCGACATCGCGGCGGGCGACGGCCTCGACGGCGTCGGCGACCTGGGCTTCGGCAAGGCCACCCATCAGAACCACCTCAGCGCTCAGCTGATCCAGCTCTTCCTCATAGGTCTTGACGATGTGCGGATTCATCTTGCTGAACTGTACCACGGCTGTATTCCTTCGGGCGTTTAGGCGAATTCTGTGACAGTTTTATTATAGGCATGGCTGCATGTGAAAAAACCATGAAAACATGGTTACAATGCGCCTAATACACAGGTCTCAGGCCAGATGGACAACCTCCTGAGAGCTCACATCTAGCCGGCGTCCTTTAGAGGTTCGACAAGTCGTGGCCCCGCTACCGAGCCAAAAGCGCGGCTCTGCGGGAAATAGGCCGTAAAGGCGGTGAAGGTCGCGAGACCTGAGCCCGGCAGCGGCGTGACATTGTCACCATCGGCGCCGATCATGACAAGATCTTCGGCTGCGCTCTGGGTTCCAATCGATTCGACGACCAGGCCACCGCGGTGCCGGTTGATGATGTGCTTGACGATGGCCAGGCCCAGTCCTGTACCCAGACGGTCGCCGCTCTTTTGTCCTTCGACGCGGTAGAATCGTTCGGCTAGGCGCGGTAGGTGCTCACGGCGGATGCCGGGTCCGGCGTCGCGCACGCGCAAGATCGCATAGTATTCATGCACATTGCGGTCCGGCCGGAGCAGGACCAGCTTCGATGCCAAGGGATCGGTCGCAGCGATCGCCTGGGTCAGGGTACGGTCGAAGACGACATCGATGGCCACTTCGGAGCCTCGGGGCGCGTATTTCAAAGCGTTGTCGATCAGGTTCTGCGCCACCTGAAGGATCTGGTCGCGATCGCCGATAATTGGATAAAGGCCGGGCTTCGGCGCCTCGATACGGAAGGCGACGCCCTTTTGTTGGGCGATCAGGCTCAGCCCCTCGATGACATCCTTGACGGCCAGCACCAGATCGGCCTCGCCCGACGGCGGGACGTGCTCGTTCAACTCGATACGCGACAACGACAACAGGTCGTGAATCAGCCGGCCCATACGGTCGGCCTGGGTCGCCATGATGGTGAGAAACTTTTCACGCGCCCTTTCATCGTCTTTCGCCGGACCGCGAAGCGTCTCGATAAAACCCGCTAACGATGCCAGGGGGGTGCGCAGTTCGTGACTGGCGTTCGCCAGAAAGTCGGCGCGCATCTTTTCCATGCGGCGCATATCGGTCTCATCGCGCATAACCAGCAGGGCCAGGCGTTGCTCACCATCCCCGACCGGCAAGGGACTGGCAAAGGCCCGCCAGTATTGCTCGCGGGCGCCGCCTGCGGACTCGAACGTCGTCGAGCGCGAAATGCTGCCGAACAGCGCCTCATCGACGCATTCGAGCACTTCCGGTGTGCGGATGGCACTGACCAGCAGCCCGCCCTCGCTCTCGACTTGGAAGACCTTTTGCGCAGAGGCATTGGCGAAGACGATCCAGCGGCCGGCAATGTCGTTGGGCTCGAACCCCGAGACGATCAGGACCGGGTCGGGAATGGCGCGCAGCACTTCCTGGAAGCTCGGTCCCTTGGGTTGGACCTTGACCTGGATTTCCGGCGTTTTCAGTTGATCGATGCGGTCGTGCAGGTCGTTCTGCTGACCCCAGAAGACAAGCAGCGTATAGATGAGGGTTAGCGCGGCCACGCCCACGGCGACAGGCCAAAGCGGCGGGACGAACATCATGGCGATGACACAGCCCAAGCCAATCCACGTACCAAACGGCACTATGCCCCACAATGAACGCCGCCTGATCATATCTGTTTTCGAAACCATTCCTGATCTTGAGGGCTTTTTCGAAAAAGCTCAAGATCGACACGCTGACGACTGACCGCGCTCCGGCTCCCCTTCGGATACGCGTTCAAGGGAGGTGGCGTGTAACCGCGTTCGGCAACGGTTTCATGACAGTTTCATTGCAGGCGCACGTTAAGCGATAACATGGCCGTGACAACAGGTTGTACTGCTCGGGTTATGGCCGCGTCTGGCCGTTGCCGCGCACGACATATTTAAACGTCGTCAGTTGCTCCGCGCCCACCGGCCCGCGCGCGTGCAGGCGGTCGGTCGAGATGCCGATTTCCGCGCCCAGGCCGAACTCACCGCCGTCGGCATACTGCGTCGAGGCATTCCAGATGACGATGGCTGAATCGACCTCGTTCAGGAAGGTTTCGGCAGCCTGCGCGTCCTCGGTGATGATGGCTTCGGTGTGGCCTGAGCCATAGGTCTTGATGTGGGCAATCGCCTCGGCCTCGTCTTTGACGACGCGGATCGAGATGATCGGCAGCAGGTATTCGGTCTTCCAGTCCTCGTCGGTTGCTGCGCTCATCGGATGGATGGCGCGGGCACGGTCGTCGCCGCGCAACTCGCAGCCCTTGGCCTCGAGTGCCTCGGCAATGCGCGGCAAAAGCGTTTCGGCGACGGCGTCATCGATCAGCAGGGTCTCGGTCGCGCCACACACCGACACGCGGCGCATCTTGGCGTTCAGCGTCACCGCCACGGCCTTTTCCGGATCGGCGGCGGTGTGGACATAGGTGTGGTTCAGGCCTTCGAGGTGGGCCAGGACCGGCGCGCGCGCCTCCTTCTGGACGCGCTCAACCAGCGAGCGGCCACCGCGCGGAATGATGAGGTTAATCGTGCCATCGAGCCCGCCCAGGATCAGACCGACAGCGTCGCGGTCCGAGGTCGGCACCAGTTGCACGCAGGTGTCGGGCAGGCCGGCGGCGCGGAAGCCGTCTTCAAACGCGGCGTAGATGGCCAGGGCCGAATTCAGCGCTTCAGAACCCGTACGCAAAATGGCGGCATTCGACGAACGGATGCACAGGGCGGCCGCGTCGGCTGTCACATTCGGACGGCTTTCATAGATGATGGCGATGACACCGATCGGCGTCGAGACGCGGGCGATGTCGAGACCGTTCGGACGCGTCCAGCGCGCCAGGTCACGGCCGACGGGATCAGGCAACGCCGCGACCTCTTCCAAGCCCTTGGCCATGGCTTCGACGCGCGCCGGATTGAGGATCAGGCGCTCGATCATGGCGTCGGTCAGCCCCTTGTCGCGCGCGAACTGCTGGTCTTTTTCGTTGGCGGCCAGGATGGTCGCTTCGCGGGCGCGGATGGCCTTGGCGGCTTCGATGATGGCTCGCGTGCGCACCTCTGGGCCGGCCAGACGCAGGGCCTCGGCGCCGAGCTTGGCCTTGGCGGCCATGTCGGTCATCAGGTCATTCAGCGTGCGTGTGCTCTGGTCGTCCATGTCGAAATCCTTTGTCCGTCAAAGGCTATATAGCGCAAACGGCGCAAAAGACGACCGTTTCATCGGAAATCAGCGCAGTTTGGCGGGAATCTAATGGCGTTTGGCGCTGATATCCCCTCTCCCCGCTTGCGGGGAGAAGGTTAGGGTGAGGGGCAATCGGAAAGAGTTCTCTGCGCGGAAAGCGTTTTGGCCCCTCATCCGGTCCTTCGGACCACCTTCTCCCCGCCTTGGCGGGGAGAAGGAAATCACACCATCGCCATGTCGTCGCGATGGATAACCTCATCACCTGAGGTATAGCCCAGGATGGCCTCGATATCCTTGCTGCCCCGCCCGCGAATGGCGCGGATGTCTTCGGCATTATAGCTGACGATGCCGCGCGCCACTTCCTGGCCGGCGCAGGATACGATCGACACCGTATCGCCCTTGTCGAAGCTGCCGGTGACCTCGACAATCCCCGACGGCAGCAACGACTTGCCATTATGCAGCGCCCTCACGGCGCCTTCATCGAGCATCAGCTTGCCGGCCGGTACGACTGTCCCGGCGATCCACGCCTTGTACGCGGCACTTAAAGAGGCCTGCGGTCTGAACAGGGTAAACCGCGCCCCCATGGGACCGCTCAGCGACGACAGCGGCTGGACTACCGCGCCAAAGGCGATCAGGGTCGCACACCCCGCCGAGCCAGCAATCTTAGCGGCGGCGATCTTGGTGGCCATGCCGCCCGTGCCGACCCCGGCTGACGCATTGGCGCCACCGGCCATGGCTTCGATACGCGCGTCCAGCTTCTCAACCAGGGCGATGTGCTGTGCGTCTACATTACGGCGCGGATCATCCGTATACAGACCATCGATGTCCGACAGCAAAATCAAAGCCTCGGCCTTGACCAGCTGCGCGGTACGCGCCGCCAGGCGGTCATTGTCACCGTAACGGATTTCTTCGGTCACAACCGTGTCGTTTTCATTGACGATCGGCACGCACTTCAGATCGAAGAGGGTTTCGACAGTAGCGCGGGCATTGAGCCAGCGCTTGCGCTTTTCGGTGTCTTCGCGCGTCAGCAAGACCTGCGCCGTCTTCAAGCCCACAGCGCGAAAGGCCTCATCCCAGGCACTCATCAACAGGGGTTGGCCAGCCGCCGCGCACGCCTGCTTTTCTTCCAGCTTCAGCTTGGCACGGGTGACGCCTAAGTAACGGCGACCCAGCGCCACGGCGCCCGACGAGACCAGGACGATGCTCTTGCCGCTTGCTGCCAGCGTCGCGATGTCACGCGCCAGGCCGGCCATCCACTGAGCATTGGCGCCGCCGGAGTTTTCTTCGACCACCAGGGCCGAGCCGACCTTGATGACGATCCGTTGCGCATTCAGCAAGACATCCGGCAGAGGCACAGGCGTGCTCATATTCGTCTGACCGGCCATGTTTCGCCTTTTCTAAGCGGATTGAAAATGTTACGGGCGGCGCCGTGCTGGCGCGCTTGTACTGACATGGCGCAGCCTTCGCAAGACCTTAGGTTTTAAGCGGAACTGGTAACAAAATGAACTATATCGGCACGCGCGGTTTCACCGGTTCGAAGACCTTTGCCGATGCCCTGCTCGACGGACTGTCGCCCGATGGCGGCTTGTACCTGCCCGACAGCTATCCGATGCGTACCGCGACTGAGTGGTCGGATCTGGCCCGCGACTACAGCAAGCTGACGCAGACCCTGCTCGACGATTTCCAGGCCGATACGGTCGGCGCGGAAGCCGCCAAGGCCGCGGTCACCGCCACCACCAACGCCTTCCTGCGCGCCGACGGTCAGGTGCCGCTGACCCAGCTCGATGACAATCTGTGGATGCTGGAGCTGTGGCACGGCCCGACTCTCGCCTTCAAGGATATGGCCATGCAGATGATGGCCGAGCTGACCAGCGGGGCCTTGCGGGAACGCAATGAGACCCTGACGCTGGTCACCGCTACTTCCGGCGATACGGGCGCCGCCGCCGTGCGCGCCTTTGCCGGCGCCGATCGCGTCCGCCTGGTCGTCTTCCATCCGCTTGGCCGCGTCTCACCGGTCCAGCGCCTGCAAATGACGACGGTCGAAGCCGACAATGTGCTGAATGTCGGTATCGAAGGCGACTTCGACGACTGCCAGAAGATCGTCAAGACCCTGCTCGGCAACGCAGGCTTAAAGGAACGCGGCCTGATCAGCTCGGTCAACTCGATCAACTGGGGCCGCCTGCTGGGCCAGGTGCCCTACTATCTGGCCGCCGCGGCTGCTTCCGGCTCCGATAAACCCGAATTCGTCGTGCCGACCGGTAATTTCGGCGACGCCTTTGCCGGCTGGGTCGCCCGCCGCATCGGCGGCAATGTCGGCCACCTGCACGCCGCCGTGAACCAGAACGACGCGCTCAACCAGGCGATCAATGACGGCCGCTATGTCCGCCGTCAGGCCGTCGAGTCGGCCTCCGTCAGCATGGACGTCCAGGCGCCATCGAACTTCGAACGCCTGGTGTACGAAGCTTCCGGCCGCAGCGCCGCCACGACCAAGGCCCTGTTCGACACCTTCGCCACCACCGGCGCGGTGACGCTGTCACCCGAGCTGCAATCGGCGTTGAAGGCCGAGGTTACCGCTTCGACGATCAGCGAGGACAAGACCGCCGAGACCATCGCCCACGC
>CAMLPZ010000031.1 GCA_946482045.1 uncultured Asticcacaulis sp. | reverse complement strand
ACGACAGCTTCAGCCACATCCTGCGGCAGCACCGAACGCTTCAGCAGACTGCGCAGGCGGTAAAATTCCTCAAGCTCGTCGTCCTTGAGATTATACGCGGCGGCACGCTGCTGCCGCCATTCGCCGGTCCAGATCGACGAGCCCTGCAGCACGGCGTCCGGATTGACGACATTGACCCGGATACCGTGCGGCGCGCCTTCCAGAGCCAGGACCCGGGCCAGTTGCAGTTCCGCCGCCTTGGCCGCCGAATAGGCCGCCGTATTGGCCGACGCTGCCAGGGCGTTCTTAGAGGCCACGAAGACGATCGCACCCCCTAAGGGTTTCATGAGGCGAAAGGCTTCGCGGCTCGGCAGGAAATAACCTTCGGCCAGGACGCGGAAATTGGCCTGCCACAGGTCGAGTGAGGTATCGGTAATCGCTGCCGCCGAAGCGATGCCGGCATTGGCGACCAGGACATCGATACCGCCGAACGCCAGGACACAGGCGTCGAACGAGGCACGCACGGCGGCTTCATCGGCGACGTCGTTGACAAAGGTGCGGATCAGGTCGGCGCGATGGCTGCGCGTCAGGTCGGCGCGCACCGTTTCCAGCCTGGCCTCATCGATATCGGTGAGCATGACACAACCGCCGCCGGCCAGAATTTGCTCGGCGACCGCGCGTCCGATACCTCCGGCCGCGCCCGTGATATAGGCGACCTGGCCCGCGAACGGACCGGGATTCGGCTGGCGCTTCAACTTGGCCTCTTCGAGCAGCCAGTATTCGATATCGAACATTTCCTGTTCAGCCAGCGCCTGATACCGGCCCAGTGTAACCGCGCCGCGCACGACATTGGCGGCGTTGCGGACATATTCGCCGGCAATGCGCGCCGCCGTCCGATCGGGCGCAAAAGCCAGGGCACAGGTGTCGCGGATCAGCACCACCACCGGATCGGGATCGCGCAGGACCGGGCTGTCCGTGTGACGGCAGCGCGCGTAATAGGTACGATAACGGTCGCGATAGGCTTCGACGGCATCTTTCAGATAGTCCTCACCGCCGTCGCCCAGCAAGGGTTCCGGATCAAGCACCAGCGGCCACGGCTTGGTGCGCAGGAAATGGTCCGGACAGGCTGCGCCCTTGGCCGCCTCGACCAGCAAGATGGGCGACGACAAAAAAGCCTGGATATCAGCGCCGGCGATAAGTTCACAGACCTTGCGCCGGGAGCGGCTGAGCTCGGTGCGCAGCACTGTGATCGCCTTCAAAACCAATGCCTGGTCAGGGACCGCCGGCGTGATCGTAGCTGCACGGGCATTGATGGCGTCGACGGCAATACCGATAAGTTCGATACTGGTGTCATAGCAATCCCGCGCCGTATCGCCCCAGCAGAACAGACCATGCCCTTCCAGCACCAGGCCGCGCCAGTGGGGATGGGCGCGGACCGCCTCGCCGATGCGCAGGCCCAGGTCGAAGCCGGGACGCTGCCAGCCGATCCAACCGACTTCGCCCTTGTAGATCTCTTCGGTCAGCGCCTCCGATTCGACGGTCGCGGCGATAGCGACAACAGCGTCGGGATGGAGATGATCGACGTGTTTGAACGGAATAAAGGCGTGCAGTGGCGTGTCGATGCTGGCGGGACGCGGATTGAGTCCAAATGTACAATGCGGCAACAAGCCGACCATCTCATCCTCATAGGCCAGCCCACGATAGAGCCGCTCCAGCCCGTACACGCGATCGAGATAAAGTGTGGCAAACCCGTCCGCCTTCATCGAGCCGAGATCGCCGCCAGAGCCCTTGACCCACAGAACATCGACGGCTTCGCCGGTCAAGGGATCGGTGCCTAAGACCTTGGCCGAGGTGTTGCCGCCACCGAAATTGGTGACCGAAAGATCCGAACCCAGAAGATTCGAGCGATAGAGCAGAAGCTCGGCCTCGTCCATGCCTTCGGCGACGGCGTCGTCCCAGCGGCTGCCCGGCTTCTCAAGGACAGCCCTGTTTAAAACTAAGCCGGCGGACTTCGGCCCGGATTCGCTCCAGCCGATCAACGCGTCCTGCGACAAGCTCATTGAATAACCCCACTGCCTATTGTAGTCTTTGAACCAACAGTCCTGATGCTTGAAAACGACGATACAGCGATTATCGAAAGTCTTCAATCATTATCGGTCAAAAACAACAGTGCTGGTTAGTCGCCATGACTCGAAGGGTCGCGGAGATGGGAAACGTCAGGAAATCGGGACAGGGCAACTGCGCTGTCTTCGATATCGGCAAGAGCTTTGCCAAGCTGAGCGTCGTCACGCCCGGTGGCGAGATTCTCGTCGACCGGCGCACGGCGACGCCGTCCCTGCGTACGCCGCTTTATGACGCCTTCGATACCAACGCCCTGTTCGACTGGCTGCTGACCCAGCTCAAGAGCCTTTCCGATTACAAGATCGACCGCATCATGCCCGTGGCGCATGGCGCCGCGTGCGCCCTGCTTGATGACAACGAAGCCCTGGTCATGCCGATCCAGGACTATGAGACCGTCATTCCTCCGGCCATGGTCGCCGCGTATGAATTGGCGCGGCCGCCGTTTTCCGAAACCCTGTCGCCGCGGCTGCCCAAGGGCATGAACCTGGGCGCGCAGCTATTTTGGCACAGCCGCCGCGATCCGGCGCAGTTTGCACGCGTCCGCTGGATCCTACCCTATGCGCAGTATTGGACGTGGCGCCTGAGCGGCGCTCTGGTCAGCGAGGTCAGCACGCTCGGCTGCCATACGGACCTCTGGTCACCGGCGACGAACAGTTTTTCCTCGCTGGCGCGCAAAGAAGGTTGGGCCGAACGTTTTCCCAAGCGACGCGGCGCGTGGGAAACGGCGGGTACGCTCAGGCCGGTTGTCGCCCGCGCCACGGGCTTGCCTGAAGGCACACGCGTCTGCGTCGGCGTCCACGACAGCAATTCGGCGCTCGCGGCGCTTTTGTCCGGCTGGCACAACGACGAACCGCCGGCCATGCTGTCGACCGGCACCTGGTTCATCGCCATGGCGCCCGACGGCCGCCTCGATACGCTCCAGGCTGATCGCGACTGCATGGGCGCGGTCGATGTCTTTGGCCGCCCTGTGCCGTGCGCCCGTTTCATGGGCGGCCGCGCCTACCAGACCATTACCGGCGGAGCGACCGAGACGGTCGACGTCGCCATGCTGGATGCGGTTATGCGTGAGTCGGCGCTGGCCTTGCCGAGCTTCCTCGAGGCCGGCGGCCCCTTCCCGCACATGCGCGGCGAAATTCGCGGCCTGCGCCACGACACACCCCAGGCGCGCGCCGCTTTGGGCATACTCTACCAAGCTCTGCTCAGCATCACCTGCCTCAGCATGATTCAGTCCGGCCGCGCCCTGGTCATCGAAGGCATGGCGGCCGGTAACCCGTTGTTGTGCCGGCTGATCGCGGCGTTGCACGACGGCCCTGTTGTCTGCACGGCTTCAGTCTCGGCGGTCACGCTGGGCGCATCGGCCCTTGCGTTCCGCGACGAAGTGCCCCTGCCGCGCCTCCGCCTGCGCCAGGTGCACCCCTTGCTGGCCGGCGAATTTCGCGCCTATCGCGATCTTTGGGTCCAGGCCTGCGGTACGCCCGTTGCCGCTTGATTGCCCGTAAGTATACGGCTATCGACAGCCGATCCGTTCCACATTATAAGATTCGATCAAGAGCAATCACATGAGAGCGTTTTCGTGTGACATTGGACGAATACAGGATAATTCATGCATCTTCAGGACCGCTGGAAGCGCATTATCGACGAACTGAGCAGCGAGCGCGTAACCTCGGTGGACGAACTGACGGAGCGGCTGGGCGTATCGCCCGCCACCATACGCCGTGACCTCAATGAACTGCACGAACTGGGACATCTGCTGCGCGTACGCGGCGGCGCCATGCGTTCCGAAGGCAAGCTGTATAGCGGTCGCGAAGAAAGGCGTTCCGAAGGCTTGCGCGGCCAGTCGAGCTTCTCCGACAGCGTCATCGCCAATGCCGGCGCCAAGCGCGCCATCGCCAAGGCGGCTTTGGACTACATCACGCCCGGTCTGACGATGATCATCGACGGCGGCACGACGACCTGGATGATGGCGTCGATGATGAATGACGAAGCCTATAATGTGCTGACGACCTCTGTGCCGATCCTGCAATGCCTGCTGGAACGCTCGCGCGTAAAAGTCACATTACCTGGTGGCGAGCTTTTCCGCGAACAGGGCATTATTCTAAACCCATATGAGGACGGCATCCTACAGCATTTCGCGGCCGCCCGCATGTTTATCGGCTGCCAGGCCTTGACCAAAAACGGCCTGATGCAGACCGACACCCTGCTGGTCCAATCCGAGCGCCGGCTGATGGAGCGCGCCTCCGAAGTCGTGGTCCTGGCCGATTCCAGCAAGATCGATGCGCCGGCGTCCTTGTCGGTATGCCCGCTGTCTCAGATCGACGTTGTGATTACGGACGACGGCATTTCGGCAGATGCCGTACGCTGGCTAAAGGCGCACGATATCGACGTCCGGATTGTAACGGCGGATCAGGCGGCGGCGGCTTAAAATTCCCTTCTCCCTGCTTGCGGGGTATAGCGCCAGCGAAAGTATAGCTTTTGCCAGCGTTGGGTGGTTCGCTCACGAACCGGATGAGGGGCATAACACTGCTTGAGCAGGCTAACAGCCCGCCGCCCCTCACCCTAGCCCTCTCCCCGCAAGGAGCGAGAGGGGACTAAGTCATGCCATATAAAACACCTGCCTCAGCGGCACAGCGACAGGCGAATTGTCCGGGTTCGTATCCATAATGTCGGCCATATAGGCCCACCACTTCTTCATCAGCGGCGTGTTCGGCAGATCGTCCATCGTGTGGTTATCCGTGCGCTTCAAAACACCAAACAGCGCAAGCGACTTTTCATCGAGGAAGATCGAATAGTCCGACACCCCGGCTTCATGCAGCAGGTCCGCGAGCTCCGGCCAAATCTCGTCATGACGGCGTTGGTACTCAGCCTCGAAGCCGGGTTTCAACTGCATGGTAAAGGCATGGATTTGCATGGGTAACCTCGGTCAGGGCAATGTGATTGCGAAGGCGCGCGGGTCCTGCGGTTTGTCGGGGGGACACGCCGGCATATCAAGAGCCGCGACGACATTCAGATCCTTAAAGCCCGTCAGGTCCTTCGCCACATAACAGGCAATCGTATAGGCGCCATAGCCGTTATGATGCGTCTTATCCGCGCCCTTGTTACCGAAGGCCAGCGGCGAGACGTCTTGCCCAAGCGCCTCATACATCCGTGTCGTCTCTTCGGTCAGGTCGATCAGCGGCACATTCAGTTGCTTCGCGACGCGGCGCACAGCCGCATCATAACCGGCATGCGTATTCTCGATCTTGCCATCCTTGAAGGCGCGCCGCGCCACCGGCGTCACCAGAACCGGCTGACCACCGCGCTGACGGACATCGGCGACAAAGGCCGACAGCCACGCCGGATAGGCGCCATCGGCAGCCGCATAGGTGCGCGGCCATTGCTTCTTTTCGTCATTGTGGCCGAACTGGATCAGGACGACGTCGCCGGCGCGCAGTTCGCTCAACAGCTTGTCCCAGCGCAGCGAGGTGACGAACGATTTCATTGTCTCGCCGCTGCGGGCGTGGTTGGCGACGGACAGTTTCGCATCCAGGAAGCGCGGCAGCATCTGGCCCCACGAGGCATAGTCGCCGCCGTTCTGGTCGGCGACCGTGCTGTCACCCGCCAGGAAAACACGGCGGGCAGTGACTGGCTGGAGTTCGAAACCCGCCAGTTCTGCCCCGGTCACGCGTAAGGTCAGTTGGTCGTCCCAATTGAAGTCCTTCTCGTCACTACCACGCAAGCCCACCTTAGGCCCCTTGGTCACGTCCTGTTCGGCCTGAATCAGATGAGGGTCGCGGACATTGACGATGACCTTGACGTTTCTCGCTTCCCCAGCCCTGAGCGCAACGGGCGCAAGCATCAGGCGCCGGTCTTCGGCCCAGATGGCCCCAGACGCGCCTGTACCACGCAGCGCCACTGTGACTTCATAATCGCCGGGTGCCGCGGGCGTCGAATTGGCCGCAGCAGTCGGAGCAGACACAACCGGGGTAACAAAGGCCGGGTCCGTGACCGTTTGCGCTGTGGCGCCACTCGCCGCCATCAAGAGTGCCGCCATCGCGACCTTAGATTTTTGATCAAACATGATCGATTCAAGGGCCTTTATCTGCGCAAATCGCGATATTTGTGATTGATATTGATATTTTCCATTGATATCCCACACTGTCAATGTCAAATTCAATTAACGAAATCAGGTGAGGCAGGGATGAAAGTGAAACGTCTGGACTGTGCACGCGCGGGACTTGTGACCCTGGCGGCGGCCCTGTGCCTGACGGCAACACCAGCCCTCACACAAAGCCCACAGGACGGTACGCAGAGTGGCGATGCCTTCATGGATACGCTGGGTCTGACCAACCAGCAGAAGGCCGGCGCGGCGGTACCGGGCGGCCGCATCCCGGTGACATCGAACAAGGGTGAGACAACCTACCTGATGTCGGCCTTCAACGCGACGTCGCAAAACTCGCTCAGCCTGTTCACCTCGAATGACGGTGCGACCTTCACGACGCTGGCGGTCGAAACCTATAAGCCGGCCAAGGGTCTGCTGCGCGATCCCTCGATCCTGCGCGCCAGCGACGGACAATACTATATAGTCTATACAACCGGCTGGGACGGCCAGACCTTCGGCATCGCCCGCAGCAAGGATTTGCGATCGTGGGCACATGTGAAGGATGTCACGATTGACCTGCCGGGCCTGACGAATGTGTGGGCACCGGAATGGTTCCGCGATACCGACGGCAAGGTCCATATCGTCGTTTCGCTGTCGAAGGGCGGCACCAAGGGGCCGTTCGCGCCGCATGTGCTGACAGCGACCGATAACACCCTAACCAGCTTCACGGCCGCGCAGCCGATGCAGGGCTTAGAGAACAACCACATCGACACCTTTACGATCAAGGACGGCGACAAATACGTCGCCATTACCAAGAACGAGACCGACAAGACGCTGGAGCTGGCGACGGCGATGTCCCTGACCGGTCCATGGACGATCGAGAAGACCGGCAACTGGGCCGGCTGGGGTGACTGGATCGAAGGCCCGGCGCTGACGCCGATCAAAAAGGACGGTAAGGACGGGTGGCGCATCTATTTCGATGAGTACCGCTCGAAAGACTATTGGTACTCCGACAGCTTCGATGGCTTGAAGACCTGGACGCCGAAACAAAAGTTGGGCGGTGTCTCGGGTGCCGTACGCCACTTCACCGTCATCAGCGAGCCGACCGCGCGCATCGATCAGATCGTCGCGCCCAAGCCCGGCAAACAGATCACTTGGGACAAATATTCGCTGAAGGTCGATGGCGAGCGCGTCATCGTCTGGTCGGGCGAAATCCACCCCTTCCGCCTGCCCTCGCCGTCACTGTGGCGCGACCTGCTGCAAAAGCTGAAAGCCACCGGTTATAACGGCGTTGGCCTCTATTTCGACTGGGGCTACCACACCTCGGAAAAGGGCTCATACGACTTCACCGGCATCCGCGACATGGAACGCGCGATCAAGATGGCCGAAGAAGAAGGCCTCTATATCATCGTTCGTTCGGGCCCGTACGTGAACGCCGAACTGACGCGCGGCGGCTTCCCCGGCTGGCTAAACCGTCAGCCGGAACTGGCGCGCACCGACCACCCGGACTATATCGCCGCCGTCGATGAGTGGCAGACCCAGATCAACGCCATCGTCGCCCGTCACCAACTGACCGAAGGCAATGGCAACGTCATCGCCTTCCAGCTGGAGAACGAGCTGGGCGACACCTCTGATGCCCGCAAGCGCTATATGCAGTACCTGGCCGACAAGGCCCGCGCGGATGGCATTACCGTGCCGCTGTTCCACAACTCGGCTGGCCGCCTGCCTAATTGGACGCCGCCGGAATCGACCGCGCCGTGGGCGGTACCAGGGCCGACCGATCTCTATGCTTTCGATGGCTATCCGGGCGGAAGCTGCACCGACAAGGGCGAGGTCGGCAAGCCAAACATCGTACCCAACTGGGGTATCCATGGGGTGCCCAAACCCGCCGCCGACGGCATCACCAAGGTCGGCGCCCTGTCCTCCCCGAAAACACCGGGCTTCGCTGCCGAAATCGGCAGCGGCTGGTTCGACTACTGGGGCAGCGTTGGCACCTATGAATGCACAGCCAAGCGCATTGGCTCGGAATATCAGCGCCTGTTTTATGGCTCCAGCCTGGTCAACGGCCTGACCATCCACAACGTCTATATGGCCGCGGGCGGCACATCCTGGGGCTGGCTGCCAGCCAGCGTCGTCTTTACCTCGTATGATTACGGCTCAGGAATCACCGAAGCCCGGGCTCTGCGCCCCAAGGCCTGGCAGCTCAAGCAGATGGGCCAGTTCGCCCAGGCCGCGGCGCCGCTGATCACGCACCTCGACAAGGGGCCGGACATCGCTTCGACCAACCCGAATGTGCAACTGCTCCACAGCGTCGGCGCCGGCGGCGAGGGCCATATGGTCTTTGCGGTCCACAATCCATCGAACGCCGTGACGACCGATGATTTCGGCTTCACGCTGACGACGAAGGACGGCACCTACAAGCTGCCGCAAGCCGGAAGCTTACGCCTGGTCGGCCAGGACGCGCGCATGATGCTCGCTTCCTATGCGTTGGAACGTCAGCACCTGGTCTATTCGACCTCGGACCTGCAAACCCACCTGCAGCAGGGTAATCGCGACATCGCCATCTTTACCGGCCGTCCGGGCGAAGACGGCGAAACCGTGCTGCGCTACACCCAAAAACCCAAGGTCGAGATTTTGGCGGGTGCGGTTACGACCGTCTATGACAAGAAAACTGGCGACCTGCGCCTGAACTATAAGCAGGATGGCCTGATCCGCCTGCGCATCTCCGGCGGCGGCAAGCCCGACCTGCTGCTCTTCCTCGGCGACGATGCCGCCGGCCAGCAGTTCTGGCAGCAAGAGACGCCGGAAGGTGCGGTCCTGCAAAAGACCGGCGCGTTGATCCGCGAAGCCGAGTTTAAGGGCACGACCCTGGCCCTGACAGGTGATACGTGGGCTGACTCACCCATCGAAATCTGGTCGCCGAAGGCTTTTACGGCTTTGACCTTCAACGATCAGGCACTGACATTCACGGCCAATAAGGACGGTAGCTTCACCACAGCGCCCGCACCCGGCCCCGACGCGGTCACCGTCCCCGACCTGATGCAGATTGAATGGCTGCGCCGCGCCGACTCGCCCGAGGCCAGGCCGGACTTCGACGACACCGACTGGCGCAAGGCTGACCTGACGACCACCACCGCGACCAAGAATACTGCCCCGCCGGCCGGTGAACCCGTGCTCGACATGAGTCAATACGGCTTCCACCATGGCGACGTCTGGTATCGCGGCCGCTTCGAGATCAAGGCCGGCGAGAAAAACGCCCATGCGATGCCGCAGACGCTCGACGTCCACTATGGCGGCGGCGGATCGGGCATTCTTCAGGCCTGGCTCGACGGCCAGTTTATCGGCCAGTCGGAAGTGCCCTCCGGCAAGCCGCGCCCAGAAACGACGGCCAAGGCGCAGTTTGCCCTCCCTGCCGATCTCAAGCCCGGCCCACACGTCCTGTCGGTCATGGTGCGCAACAATTCGCACAACTGGGACCTGGCCGCCGACGACGAGCATAAAGAAGCGCGCGGCCTGATCAGCGCCATCCTCTCAGGCTCACCCGCCGCCAACCCGGTGGCCAAGACACCGATTACCTGGAAGATCCAGGGCAATAAGGGCGGCGAGCGCATCGCCGACCTGGTGCGCGGGCCGATGAATAATGGCGGCCTCTATGGCGAGCGCCAGGGCTGGCACCTGCCCTACGGGTCAAAGCCCGACACTACCGGCTGGGCGCCGGCCAGGCCGACCGATGCTCCGCTAGCCCCGGGCACCTATTGGCTGAAGGCCGAACTGCCGCTCGACCTGCCCAGGGGCCACGACATCCAGTTGGGCCTGCAATTTGGCGATCCGTCAAAGCCCGAAGAAAACGCAAAAATGGTGGCGCCAAAGATGCGCGCCCTTATCTTCGTAAATGGCTGGAACATGGGCAACTTCATTTCGCACATCGGTCCTCAGCGCACCTTCGTGCTGCCGGCCGGCATCCTTAATCCCAATGGCAAGAATACGATTGCGCTCGCCATCACCTCGGACGGCAAGCCCGAAAACGCGCTTGAGCCGATCAGACTCGTGGTCATGAACGCCGTGCGTGGCGGCGTACCGCTCGAAATCGTGCCCTCGCCATCAAACATGCAACGCTAATCCTGCTTGAGTAACCTCATGAACGTCCCCTTCCCCAAGACGCAGATGAACAACCAGATCCTCACCCCGCCCCATCCGGACCGCATCCATCCGTTGCTGCGTCACCAAACGGCAAATCTGGGCGCCGATCGCAACGACATCCTCGATGCCTCGCACCGCCTGATCGACAACCTGGTCAATATTCGCGACGAAAGCGGCCAGTTCCTGCTGCGCCTCGAAGACGGCCGGGTGATCGATACCAAGAGCTGGCATGGCTTCGAATGGACCCACGGCGTCGGCCTTTATGGCATGTACAAGGTGTGGGAGATGACCGGCGACCAGGCGACCTGGGATATCATGGTCAACTGGTTCGAGGACCGTTTTCGCGAAGGCATGCCGTCGCGCAACATCAATACGGTCGCGCCCTTCCTGACGCTGGCCTACCTCTATGACCGCACCGGCGACCGCCGCTATCTGCCCTATCTCGATGTCTGGGCCGAATGGGTAATGAACGACCTGCCGCGTACCGAAGAAGGCGGCTTCCAGCACATCGTCTACAACTCGGTGAATAACCAGCAGCTCTGGGACGACACGCTGATGATGTCGGTCATGCCGCTGGCCAAGATTGGCCTGCTGCTCAACCGCCCGCACTATGTCGAAGAAGCCAAACGCCAGTTCCTGATTCACATCAAATACCTGACCTGCCGCAAAACAGGCCTGTGGTTTCATGGCTGGACCTTCGATGGCCGCCATAACTTCGCCAACGCTCTGTGGGGCCGCGGCAATTCGTGGGTGACGATCGTTATCCCAGAATTTATCGAGCTGCTGGACCTGCCGAAGGACGACGCCGTGCGTCAGTTCCTGATCGACACGCTGGAAGCCCAGGTTGCGGCCCTGGCGAAGGTTCAGGCCCCGTCGGGCCTGTGGCGGACGATACTCGATGACGAGACATCGTATGAAGAAGCCGCGGCTTCGGCCGGCTTCGCCTATGGCATCCTGAAGGCGGTGCGCAAGGGTTACCTATCGCGCGACTACGAAGAGATCGGCCTGAAGGGCGCCCGCGCCGTGCGCGCGAACATCTCGGATGCCGGTGAACTGACCCAGGTGTCGTTCGGTACGCCGGTGTTCAACTCGATCCAGGAATACAAGGACATCCCGCTGACCAGCATGCCCTTCGGCCAGGCCATGGCGCTGCTGACCATGACGGAGTTCATGTACCGTTTCATATAGGTGCGCGGCTGAATGCCCCTCACCCTAACCCTCTCCCCGTAAACGGAGAGAGGGGACCTAAGCCAAGGGACGCGAAGCCGTCCGCACAGGGGAGTAACGCCAGTGGCGGAGCGTAAAATCAGTTGGGTCAATCACTGGGGCTGGGGCTCCGGCGACATGCTGGGGGCCGGCGCGCAAGCCGTCATCACCGGCTGGCTGTTCTACTTCTTCACGACCTTCTGCGACCTTTCGGCCGTCGAAGCGGGCATGATTCTGGGCCTGCCGCGCCTGCTGGAAGCCATCACCTGTCCACTGATCGGCTATATCTCGGACAATCTGCGTCACACCTGGATCGGTCGCAAGATCGGCCGGCGCAAGATCTTCCTGATGATCACCATCCCGCTCTTGCCATCGTTCGCACTCATCTTCGTGACGGGCCAGACCTTCTGGTACTACCTGCTGACCTTCATCTTCTTCGAATTCGTCTACACCATGTTCCTCATCCCGTGGGAAACCCTGGCTGCGGAAATGACGAAGGATTACAAACAGAAGGCCAAGTTCGCCGGCGCACGGATGATCATCGCGCAGTCGTCGGCCATCCTCGCCTCTTACCTGCCCAAGCTGATTATTGACAATATGGGCGGCGAGAATTCGCCCGACACCTTCCTGATCATGGCATCCATCTTCGGCGTGTTGTTCTCGCTGGTCGTTATCCTGGTCGTGATCTTCTCGTGGGAGCGCCCCTATACCGAAGACGAGCTGGCCTATAAGGGCGAGCCCCTATCGCTAAAAACCGCCCTGCTCATCCCGTTCAAGATGTTCGGCGACCTGTTCTCGACCCTGCGCCTGAAGGCCTTCCGTCAGCACCTGAGCATCTATCTCGGCGGCTACCTGTCGCAGGACATCTTCAATACGGCGCTTCCGATCTTCGTTGCGACGGTCCTGGCCGCCGGCGCCGCCATGACCAAGGACGACACCACATCGATGATCGCCGGCATGATGACAACCATGTATATCGCCCAGTTGATATCGGTCATGGTCGCCATTCAGGTCGTCATCCGCACAGGCCCGACCATGGCCTACCGCATCGCCATCGGCTTTGTTATCGCTTCGCTCCTGCTGTTTGCCGGCTTCTACCTCACGCAACCCACGGGCTTTGCGCAAGGCCTGGCGCCGCTCAATGGCGACCTGTTCAGCGCCTTCAGCCAGTCGACCTTCGGCGTCATCTTCTGGCTGTTTGTGCCGATCATCCTGGCCGGTCTCGGCCGGGGGACGCTCAATTTTGTGCCGTGGTCGGTCTATAACTACCTGCCCGACGTCGACGAAGCCGTCACCGCCCAGCGCCGCGAAGGCATCTTTGCCGGCGTCATGACCTTCACGCGCAAGGCCGCCCAGTCCCTGGCCCTGATCGCCACCGGCTGGGCCATCGACGCTGGCGGCTATGTCGCCACGCCGAAGGAAGCCACCGAGTTTGTGGCGCAGACACCGCAAGCCGTTCAGACAATTGTGCTGGTGCTGGTCGGCGGTCCAATCCTGATGATGGTGCTGGGCGCCTGGGCATCGTGGAGCTTCAAGCTGAACGCCAAGACCCACGCTGTTCTCGTCCATGAGGTCGAACGCCTGCGCGCCGGGGCGACAGAACCCGAGTCGGAAGAGTCCAAGAAGATCGTCGAGGACCTGACCGGCTGGAAGTGGGAACATCTCTGGGGCCGGAAGGGCAAGAAGGCTTAAAAGCAAAACGGCGGGGCATTTCGGTCTCCCGCCGTTTTCATTTGTGCCGTTCGTGTTCGTTCGTGGGGTTCGTGGCTTTAAGATTTGACCACGAACGACAGGAACAATCCGCGCTCAGTCCGTGAAGGTCGTGTTCTGGTGCACCGTCGCAGGACGGGCGTCCGGCAACATCGTCGTCATTTCGACATTGTGCAGCGACAGCCTACGCACATGGCGCGTCCAGAGTCCGAAGGCTGGCGTGCGACCGAACATCGAAGGTTCAGGATAGGCGTCGGCAAGATCGCCTGGATCGCGCGCGGCGTCTTCCTCGGTGCCGCCGCCGTCATAACTCAGGCGGATGTTTTCCAGCCGCACGTTTTCGATTTCGTGGCCGGGCAGGCCCATGATCAGGGCGCTGTAGTCGGCCAAGATGCCTTCGGCTGTCACATCGCGGATGGTGACATTGCGGATCGCGCCGGGCGTCGCCCCTTCAGGGGCGCGCAGGCGGGCGCCAACGCGCAAGAAGATCGGCGCCGTGGTGATCTCATTCATCGTCAGGCGCTCGACCACTAAGTCCTCGATCGTGCCGCCATCGACCGTTTCGATCGCCAGGCCGCGCGAGCGTTCAAAAGTGCAGTCACGGATATGGATGCGGCGGAAATCGCCGGCGGATTCGGTACCCAGTTTGATGCGGCCGGTGACTCGGTCCTGGTCCGGCGCCACATGCTGGCTGCGGCCACGGGTACCGTCATAGAGCGTGCCCGGGTCATAGCCGCTGACCCGGCAGTCGGCGATCAAGACGTCCTCGATCGGATGTGGCGCGCCTAGAGAGTGGCCGGCCTTGAGCACAATGGCGTCGTCATTGGGCGTGTTGACCCGGCAGCCACGCACCGTCACGCGCCGGCAGCCGTCGATATCCAATCCGTCGCGATTGGTGTCGATGAACAGGTTCTCGATGGTCAGATCATCGACGCCGGTCGCCAGCACGGCAAAGTGCCCGCCATTCAATAATGTGAAATCGCGCAGTGTCACATTGCGCGCGCGGCACAGGCCGATTGTCTTGTTGCCAAGCCCTGTCATGGCCGAGACTTCCGGCGACAGAATGGCCATCTCCTCGGCCGACAGATTGCGCATGCTCAAGGGGAATTCACCCGCCTGCTTGCGCCAGCGCGAGCCCGGTCCTTCGCGGGTTAATCCACGTCCGTCTATCAGGCCCGGACCATCGATGCGGATATCCTCGACATCGACGCCCGAGATCAGGCTGTTGCGCCAGTGGCTGTGGCCGAAGTCCTGCCACAGGTCATGGGGATTGGGTTCCGCGTCTTCATAGGTGCCGCCATGGATGGCGGGATTTGCGGCTTCCCACACGCAGCCTTCGGAGAGGTGGATATGGACGCCACTGCGCAGGGGGACTGAGAAGCTCAAATAGTGACCGGCCGGAAAGACGACCTTGTCGGCGGCGGCGATGGCGGCACGGATGGCATCGGTATCGACCGTGCCACTCCCGGTCGCGCCAAAATCGCGGATATCAGCGAACATCGGCGAGGATGGAGGAGTCGACTTCGCTTAAGCGTTGCGTACCCGTCAAAACCATGCTTGTCCGGATATCCTTTTCCAGCAGGGCCAGCAGGTTTTCGACGCCCTCCTGTCCCGCCGTCGCCAACGCGTAGACAAAGGCGCGGCCCAACAGCACGCCGTCGGCGCCGAGCGCCAGCATGCGCATGACGTCGAGGCCGGTGCGTACGCCGCCATCGGCAAAGATGGTCAGGTCGTCCTTGACCGCCGCAGCAATCGCCGGCAAGGCGCGCGCCGACGACAGGGCGCCATCGAGCTGACGACCGCCATGGTTCGACACGACAATGCCGTCGGCGCCAAAGCTCTTGGCGTCACGGGCATCTTCGACATCCAAAATGCCCTTGATGATCATCGGACCGCTCCATTCGTCGCGGATCCACTGCAGGTCCTTCCACGAGATGCCCGGATCGAAATTGTTGCCCAGCCAGCCAATATAATCGGCAAGGCCAGTCGCCTTGCCCAAGTAGGTCGAGATGTTGCCTAGGTCGTGCGGCATGCCGTGCAGGCCGACATCCCACGCCCATTCGGGGTGCATAACCGCCTGGATCATACGGCGGATTTCCGCGTTAGGCCCGCTCATGCCCGAATGCGGATCGCGGTAGCGTGAGCCCGGCACCGGCATGTCGACCGTAAAGACGAGCGCGCCAGCCCCAAGGTCCTTGGCGCGTTGCAGGACGTCACGCATGAAGCCGCGGTCCTTCAGGACATAGAGCTGGAACCAGATCGGCTTGTCGCACTGACTGGCAACTTCCTTGAGCGAGCAGACCGAGACGGTCGACTGGATAAAAGGAATGTGCTTGCCGGCCGCTGCCTTGGCCGCCTGGACCTCGCCGCGCCGCGCATACATACCGGTCAGCCCGACGGGGGCCAGGCAGACCGGCAGGTTGTACTTGAGGCCGAACCACTCGGCGCTGAGGTCAAGTGTTTCGGAGCCCTTCAACACGCGCTGACGCAGCGCCACCTTATTCAGGTCGGCGACATTGGCGCTGAGGGTCTGTTCCGCGCCCGAGCCACCGTCAAGATAATGAAACAGGAATGGCGGCAGCTTGCGGCGGGCGGCTTCGCGGTAGTCGGTCGGGGAGGCAATGATCATTAAAGTGTCACTCTAAGAAGCCTAACGCTGGAACGATCTTCTCCTCCCCATGCAATGGGGAGGGAGACCGCGAAGCGGTGGAGGGGTATTCCTCGGACAGAGTCGCCCCCTCCGGCGCGACAAGCGCGCCACCTCCCCACCCTGTGGGGAGGGGAAACTACCCCGCCAGCATATTGCCATACCCGATGATGACGGTGGACGCCACTAGGGCCAGGACACCTGTCCACACATAGGCCTTGGTCCTAGCCGATGTACCCCTCCATTCCTTGAGTGCAAAGCCCCAGAGAGTCGAGAACAGGATGATCGAGGCCATATGCAGCGTCCAGGACGAAAAGCCGTAGGCGCCCATCTGGCTTTCACCCATGGTGTAGAAGAAGAACTGGAAGTACCAAAGGGTTCCGCCGAACGCCGCCAGCAGATAGTTGGTCAGCAGTGGGATCCTGTCGCCCGCCACTTTGGACTTACCTACCCATTCTCCGGCACTCTTGTTCTTGAAGATCAGGTAGCCCGACCAGATGAGGTTGGTCAGGAAGCCGCCGATCAGCACCACGCACAGCACCGGCAAGCCGGCCCACAGCGGTCCGGTGCCGGCGGCCAGGCTGGCATCCTTGATCGGCGTGCCGCGTTCCAGGCCAAAGGCAAAGAAAGACGACATGACGCCACAGAAGACAGCGACCATCAGGCCCTTGCCGAGATTGAATTCGCTTAAGCCTTCCTTTTCCCCCGGAAGTTCGATCTCCTTGCGGTGACCAGCCATGGCGACGATAACGATGGCGATCAGCACGATGGCAATGCCGATAAAGGTATAGACGGCGCCCGGCTTGGTCGCGACATCACCGAGTGTGCCATTGAACATCGGCGGCCCAAGCGTACCGATGACGGTCGTAAGCCCCAGCGCCACGGCCATGCCGAGGCTGAGGCCCAGATATCGCATGGTCAAGCCGAAGGTTAAGCCTCCCATGCCCCACAACGCGCCGCACCCGATACAGGCCCAAAGCACGTCTGGCGAAGCGGAACTGATGACGCCCAGCAGGTCCCTGGTCTGGATCGAGGCGAAGAGCCAGGGCGCGAACACCCAAGAGAAGATACCACCTGTCAGCCAGAAGATTTCCCACGACCACAGGCGGATGCGCTTGTAGGGCACATAAAAGCTGGCTGAGGCAAGGCCGCCCAGCCAATGAAAGAATACGCCGAGCAACGGATTGGGTGTCATGCTGTTCGTCCCCTCAATCGCTTATGTTCAGATGAGCAGACTCATTGCAGGTTCACAAACAGGCCGCCATCAGTCAGCACCGAGGCGCCGGTGACGTAGCCGGCCAGGTCCGAAGCCAGGAAGACGACGACCTTGGCGATATCGTCCGGACGGCCGAGGCGGCCGAGTGGAATGCGCTTTTCCATGTAGGCGCGCTTGGCGGGGTCGGCGAGATCTTCCTTGTTGATGTCGGTGGCGACGGTGCCGGGCATGACGGAGTTGCAGCGGATGCCGTGCCGACCCAACGCAATCGCTGTCGACTGCATCAGCGAGTGCACACCAGCCTTGGTCGGCGTGTAGTGGGTCTGAAGCTCGCCGCCGACCAGCGCCGAGATCGACGACACGGCAATGATCGAACCGCCACGGCCCTGCGAATCCTTGCCTTGTCTTACCATCTGCCGGGCCGCGGCCTGGCACATGAAGTAGGCGCCAGCATAGTTGACGTTCAGCGTCCGCGAAAACACGTCCTGCGGCATGTCCAGGAAGCTGTGGAACGGGCAGATGCCGGCGTTCGACACGAAGGTATCTACACGGCCAAGGCCCGCGACCGCTGCCGCGACAAAGGCCGGCGCAGACGCCGGGTCGGCGACATCGCCGTCGAACACCACGGCCTTACGGCCCAGTGCTTCGATCTCCCTGACCAGCGACCGCGCCATCTCATCGTCATTGAAAACGTTGAGCGCGACATCGGCGCCATGCTTTGCGCATTCGATCGCCGTCGCCCGGCCGATGCCGCGCGATGCCCCCGTGATCAATACCTTCTGTCCTTCGAGCAGCATAGCCACCATCTTCCCTGTTAGTCTGTTGTCCTGGTCCAGCCGAATTCGGCGGAAATCGCGTGTGCGGTATCGAGTACCTGAGCGGCGAGCCCGTTCATGCGGACATCGTCCATATATTGCGCCGCGCTCGATACGCTGATCGAGCCGATGATGCAGCCTGCCGCATCGCGGATGGGCGCCGCCACACAGCGGATGCGGTCTTCGTTTTCTTCGAGGTCGAAGGCATACCCGGCTTGGCGATAGTGGCGCATGCGTTCCATCCAGATCGCTTCGCTAACGCCATAGTTCGGCCAATCGGGCGCCTCGCGGGCATAGATTTCGCGCAGACGCGCGTCGGTCTCATCGAGCAGCAGGGCCTTGCCGAGGCCAGTCGAGCGCAGCGGCTGGCGCTCGCCGATATGCGAGCTGATTTCGATGCGGCGGCGGCCGGTGACTTTATCCAGGTAAAGCGCACGATCGCCCTCGAGAATGCCCAGGTGGACGGTGTCGCCCGTCTGCTGTGACAGGTGGACCAGATGGTCGTGCGCCAGGCGCGGCAGGCTGATCTGGCGCGCCGCCAGATGGCCCAGTTCCAGCAGCTTGGGCCCTAAACTATAGCCAACGCGCGGCGTAAAGTTCAAAAAGCGCTGCTCCACAAGCGTCGCCGCCAGCCGGTGAGTCGTCGAGCGGGTCAGACCGACGGCTTCGGCCAGTTGCGGCAGGTTCATGCCGGTCTGCGAGACGGCCTTTATGATGTCGAGACCGCGCAGAAGGGTTTGCGCCCCGGCAAGGGGACCTTCCCCGGCGGTCCGCCGCAATGGATGGAGAGCCGACTGTCTAGTTGCCATTATTCGCGACGCAGGTCCGGGATTTGGGATTAATCTTTGCGCGAAATTGCGATTTCGCATATTTAACAGCGCAAATTCGCCGCACAATCAGGCTATATAATGAATTTAGATCATTGACAATCAAAATACCAATCATTATCGATCATTCAAAATCATAAAGACTATCGGGCCCGCCATGAAAAATCCCAGGATCAGAGAAGTCAGAGCCTCAGTCATCAAGGGGGGCGAAGGCGGTGGTGGCGCCGACTATCACGACCAGGGCGAAGGCCACTGGATCGACAACCACATCGCCACGTCGATGGGCCGCTATCCCGAATATCGCCAGAGCCGCAAATCCTTCGGCATCAATGTTCTTGGCACGCTGGTCGTCGAGATCGAGTGCGAAGACGGCACGACGGGCTTTGCCGTAACGACCGGCGGCGAACCGGCCGCCTATATGGTGGAAAAGCACTTCGCGCGCTTCCTGGAGGGCCGCAATCCGTTCGAGTACGAGAAGATCTGGGACCAGATGTACTTCGGCTCGCAATACTATGGCCGGAAAGGCCTGGTGGTGAATGCCATTTCGGGAGTTGATCTCGCACTATGGGACCTGATGGGCAAGCTGCGCCAGGAACCGGTGCACCAATTGCTGGGCGGCGCGGTGCGCAACGAACTGCAATTCTATGCCACCGGCGCTCGGCCCGACCTGGCCAAGCAGATGGGCTTTATTGGCGGCAAGCTGCCGCTTTATCACGGCCCCATCGAAGGCGACGAGGGCCTGAAGAAGAATGTCGAACTGATCGCCGACATGCGCTCAAAATGCGGCGAAGACTTCTGGCTGATGTACGACTGCTGGATGGCGCTCGATGTCAACTATGCGACGCGTCTGGCCCATAAGTGCCACGAATACGGCCTGAAGTGGATCGAAGAAGCGATTTCGCCGGACGACTACTGGGGCTATCAGCAACTCAAGAAGAATGTGCCCCCCGGCATGCTGGTCACCACCGGCGAGCACGAAGCCACGCGCTGGGGCTTCCGCATGCTGATGGAGATGGACTGCTGCGACATCATCCAACCCGATGTTGGCTGGTGCGGCGGCGTCACCGAGCTCCTGAAAATCTCGGCCATGGCCGACGCTCGCGGCATCATGGTCGTGCCGCACGGCTCAAGCGTCTATTCCTACCATTTCGTCATCACCCGTCACAATTCGCCGTTCGCCGAATTCCTGATGATGGCACCCAAGGCTGATCACGTCGCCCCGATGTTCCACCCGCAACTTCTGGGGGAACCGGTGCCGGAAAATGGCCGGTTGAACGTCAACACGCTGGACAAGCCGGGCTTCGGTGTGGAACTGAACCCGGACGTGAAGCTTCACCGCCCATACACGCACTAAGGAACATCAATCACGAACGCTTCACACACGTAAGCCAGGACAGCGCATTGCTCTTCTCCTCCCTACCAAAGGTGGGAAGGGGAACCGCACGAGACGGTGGTTGCACCGGTGAGATGCGGTGGTGGGGTCGTTTTTCAGACTTCAACACGCTCGGCCGGTGCCAGATACCTCCTCCTCCCCTCCACCGCTTCGCGGTCCCTCCCCAACCCAGGGATGGGAGGAGAAAGGAAAGCCGAAGTTATCCCGGCATTCGTGTTGTTCGTGACCAACCCAGTTACTAGAGGACCCTCCCCATGAAGTTCTGCCGTTTTGGCCCCAAGGGCCAGGAAAAGCCCGGTGTCGTCGACAGCGACGGCCGTATCCGTGACCTGTCAGGCGTCGTGTCCGATCTGACACCCGATACAGTGCGCCTGTCGCAGTTGGCCAAGCTGACCGCCACCGACGTCAATGCCCTGCCCGTCGTCAAAGGCCAGCCGCGTTATGGCGTACCGGTCAAGAACATCGGCAAGATCATCGCCGTCGGTCTGAACTATGCCGACCACGCCGCCGAATCGAACCTGCCCGTCCCGCCTGAGCCGATCTTCTTCACCAAGGCCATTACTTCGCTGACCGGCCCGAACGACGAGGTCATGAAGCCGCGCGACGCCACCAAGATGGACTGGGAAGTGGAACTCGGCCTGATCATCGGCAAGACCTGCCGCTATGTCGAAGAGTCCGAAGCCCTCAGCCATGTCGCCGGTTACGTCCTGGTCAACGACGTGTCGGAACGCGCCTTCCAGAAGGAACGCGGCACGCAGTGGGTCAAGGGCAAGGGCTGCGACACCTTCTGCCCGACAGGCCCTTGGCTGGTGACGCCGGATGAAGTCGGCGACGTCCATAACCTCGACATGTTCCTGGACGTTAACGGCCAACGCATGCAGACCGGCAACACCAAGACGCTGATCTTCAACGTCGCCCACTGCATCAGCTACATTTCGCGCTTCATCACCCTGCAACCCGGCGACCTCGTCATCACCGGCACGCCTCCTGGCGTCGGCGAAGGCAAGAAGCCCACCCCCATCTACCTCAACGCCGGCGATACCATGCACCTGGGCATCGCCAAGCTGGGTGAACAGCGCCAGACCGTTGTGCCATTCAGCCTCGAAGGCCAGGAGATTATTGGCTGATGACCTTTGCGGGCCGTTTTGATAATCGTTGCGCCGTTATTACCGGCGGCGCCGGTGGCTTGGGCAAGGCCGCCGCTGTGCGGATCATCGCCGAAGGCGGCAAGGTCATCCTGTGGGACCTGAACGCCGAGGCGCTGGAAGCCATTGCCAAGGAAATCGGCGCCGCCGGTTTCGTCGCGCTGGATGTTTCCAAGCTCGAAGAGGTCTCCGCCGCCGCCAAGCGCTCAGCCGAGATACTCGGCAAGATCGACATCCTGATCGCTTCGGCGGGCATCACCGGCGCTACCGTGCCGGTGTGGGAATTCCCGGTCGATTCGTGGCTGAAGGTGATGGACATCAATCTCAACGGCCTGTTCTACTGCAACCGTGAAATCATCCCTTTCATGCTGGAAAACGGCTATGGCCGGATCGTGAATGTCGCAAGCGTTGCCGGCAAGGAAGGCAATCCGAACGCCTCGGCCTATTCCGCGTCGAAGGCGGGCGTGATCGGTTTCACCAAGAGCCTCGGCAAGGAACTGGCAACCAAGGGCGTGATCGTCAATGCGCTGACACCGGCCACGTTCGAATCGCCCATCCTGGCGCAACTGCCGCAAAGCCAGGTCGATTATATGCGCTCCAAGATCCCCATGGGCCGTCTGGGTGTTGTCCATGAATCGGCGGCCATGGTGACCTTCATGGCTTCGGAAGAGTGCTCGTTCACTACCGCCTCTGTGTTCGACACGTCCGGCGGAC
>CAMLPZ010000030.1 GCA_946482045.1 uncultured Asticcacaulis sp. | reverse complement strand
GACGCGATCGTCGCCAAGGTCAATGCCGATCCGCTGCCGGGCGGCATGACATTGAACGACCTGGCCGGTTACCAGCCGCAGGTGCTTGAGCCCATCTGCCTGCCCTACCGCATCTATATTGTCTGCGAAGCCCCGCCCCCGGCCGGCGGCGCATCGGTACTTCAGGCGCTGAAGGTCATGGAGCGTTTTCCGCTTGGCGAATGGGGCAAGGATGACGCCCGCGCCTGGGCGGTCATGATCGAAGCCTCGCGCCTGACCTATGCCGACCGCGACCAGTACATGGCCGACCCTGATTTTGTCACCGTACCCGTGGGTGGTCTGCTCGATCCGGCCTATATCGCGGAGCGCGCCGCCACAATCACGGTCGGCAAGGCCGGACCGGCGCCGAGTTTCGGTATTCCTCCGGGCGCGCCGAAGCTGGCGCCCGACAAGACGCTTGAGCCCAATGGCACCTCACACTTCGTCGTGGTCGACTCGTTCGGTAACGCCGTGTCGATGACGACGACGGTCGAATCGATCTTCGGCACCGGCCGCATGGTCGGCGGCTTCTTCCTCAACAACCAGTTGACCGACTTCTCGTGGTCGCCTGTAACGTCCGGAGGTGTCAAGGCCGCCAACGCCGTCGAAGGCGGCAAGCGCCCGCGTTCGGCGATGAGCCCCGCCATGCTGTTCGACAAGGATGGCAAGCTGGTCGGCCTGATCGGCTCGCCGGGCGGCCCGTCGATCATCGCCTACAATATCAAGACTATTATGGGCATCGCCGACTTCGGCCTGTCGATGCAGGACGCCATCAACCTGCCCAATGTCGTGGCGCGTGGCGGTGGCATTCGCGTCGAGGCCGCCCGCATGCCGGAGGCGATCAAGGCGTCTCTGCGCGACATGGGTTACACGCTGACCGAGGTCCAGGGCGAGGAATCGGGCCTGAACGGCCTGCTGCGCCAAGCCGACGGCAGTTTCAAGGGCGGAGCCGATCCGCGACGCAACGGCGCTATCCGCGTCGGCGACCAAAGGATAGATCAGTGAGGGCCAAAAGAACGGAAGGAAGCATTGTCATCCTGACCGGTGCCGGGATATCGGCCGAATCGGGTGTGCCGACCTTTCGCGCTTCGGACGGGCTGTGGTGCGGCCACCGCGTCGAAGAGGTCGCGACGCCGGAAGGCTTTCGCGCCAATCCGGCCCTGGTCCAGGACTTTTACAACCAGCGCCGCCGGCAGTTGCGCGAGGTCGAACCCAATGCCGCGCACAGGGCGCTGGCCCGGCTGGCGGCGGAATGGCCGCACGATGTCCTGCTGGTGACGCAGAATGTCGACGACCTGCACGACCGCGCGCAGGCTGAGTTTCCAGCGCGCGATGGCGCTGCCCTGATCCATATGCACGGCGAACTGCTGAAAGCGCGCTGTACGGCAACGGAGCGGGTGTGCACGTGGAGCGAGGATATTCTGCCGGATACAGTGTCGCCATTCGCCCCAGACGCAACCTTGCGGCCGCATATCGTCTGGTTCGGTGAAATGCCTATGGGCATGAGTACGATCGAGAACGCACTGCGCAAGTGCAGCCTGTTCATCTCGATCGGCACGTCGGGCAATGTCTATCCGGCAGCAGGCTTCGTGTCTTCGGCCCGCCGCGCCGGCGCTCATACGGTCGAACTGAACCTCGAGCCTTCCATGGGCCAGAGCCTGTTCGCCGAAAAGCGCTATGGGCCCGCGACGGAGGTCGTCACGCGCTATGTTGAAGAGTTGTTGGGCAGTTAGTTGACCGTCACCTTGCGGTAGCCGAGGTCCTCGATTGTCACCAATAAGTCGACCAGAGCCTCCGTTGGCGCCGTGCCCAGGTCAACATGGACGCCTTCGTCATCGACAGTCAGCGAGTGGATATTGCCAGAGAAGCGCGTGTCCGGATCGAAGGTCGTGTCATCCGGATCGAACCAGGTTTCGAACCATTCGTCGAGGTCGCGGCTGTCGAGCACGCCTTCGAGCTTCAGCGTCACGTCGTTCCATTGCAGGCGCTCGACGCGCATGTCCATCTGGCCCAGGACGACGTCGACCGGATCGAATGTCACCTCTTCGTCAGGCGCCAGCTCGATCACATTGCCGCCGTCGTCGGCGCGCACATAGTCGGCGCAGTAATAATTGCGATAGAGTGCGCTGTCGCCGGACAGCTTCAGCTTGACCTCGCCGGCCCCATCGCCGTGCTCCTTGCTTATCCGGTCGATAAAAGCGCTGAACTGCGAGATGTAGCTGTCCCGCACAAGTTCTATCAGGTCTTCAAATTCCAACGTTTAGCCTTCAGAGCGATATTTCGAAAGTATGCAGCGGTTTCCGACATGATATCGCGATAAAAACAAATATTAGAGCATGATTTCATTATGCTCTAAGCGGCAGGCGGACCTCGAAAGACGTGCCTTCGGGCCCGGTATTGACCAGTCGAACATCCCCTCCATGCAATTGGGCCAGTTCGCGCGAGATGGCAAGGCCAAGTCCCGATCCGCCAGGCGTATTCGAGGAGGTAAAAGGCTGGAAGAGCTTTTCGCGTGCCTTTTCCGGGATGCCAGGGCCGTTGTCCGCGACGATCAGAATGACATCGTCGGCGGTCTTGATCGCGGTCAGGGTCACCCGGCCCAGGGTCCGGCGGTTGGGTTGCAACTCGATGGCCTGACGGGCATTGCGCATCAGGTTGACCAGCATGCGGTGCAACTGTTCCGGGTCGGCTTCCAGGTGAAAGCCCTTGGGTGCCTTGAGCGCGAAGCGCACGCCACCTTCAACCGCCTGGCCCGGCAGGCACAGGCCGGCGTCTTCGGCGGCGGCTTCGGCCAGGTCCTTGAGCCTGACGATCTGGATGGCCGGCGCCCGCTCGTCGCTCTTGCCATAGGTCAGGACGTTGGTCGCCAGCGACAGGGCGCGGTCGAGCGCGCGTTCGAGACGCGGCAGGGCCTTGGCCACTGTCGGATCGGCCGAGGCGGCCGACAGGCGGTCCGACGCCATCTGGGCCGAAGTCAGCATGTTGCGCAGGTCGTGGTTGATCTTGGAAACGGCCTGGCCCAACGCTGCCAGGCGGGCGCGCGACCTGAGCGAATTGCGCACCTCCTCCTGCATGGCCACCAGTTCGTGTTCGATGTCGCCGATTTCGTCGGCGCGGCCGGACAGTTCCGGTGTGGCGGCGACGTCTTCGGGGTTGGTCTTGAAACGCTGGATGGCGTCGGTCAGCTTGCGGATCGGGCGCACGATGACGAAGGACAGGGCGGCGAAGATCAGGATACCCGCCGCCAGGGCGATGAAGAAGGACATGCGCAGCATGTTGAGCAGGCTGGATTGCAGGTGCTTCTTGAGCGGCTCGCCACGCACCACGATTTCAATCTGGTCGCCCGGGCGCAGGCGCGGCTGGGTCTGGACGTGGATCAGCCGGTCCTTGTCGGACAGCAAGGTCTGCCACGGCGCCCACAGATAGGCGATATCCTCGACGGGGTTGCGCTGGCGGCGCAGGTCCATGACCTCTTCGGGCACGGTGACGTTGGAATCGAACAGGCGCAGGGTCTGGCCGTTGATCCTGACCGCGAGATAAAGCACCCCCGCGCTCTTGCGCAACTGTTCCGAGGTTTCGGCAGACACCGCCATGGCATCGGCCGTGTCAACCGCCTGCGAGGCGATCTCCGCCTTGCGGACAGAGTTGATCAGCCACTCTTCCTGGTCGTTGGCCAGCGAAGGGATCAAGATCATGATTTCGACCAGCGTCACGAAGACCGCGGTCATGATCGCCAGCTGGCCGGACAGGCTGAGGATAAAGCGGTGGATAGTGTCAAACACGAGTATGCCGGCGCGTAACCCCCACGCCGCCACGCGGCGCGACACCTCGGTCAAACGCCGGACATAAACAAGCGCACTCGCCTTACGGTCACGCAAGGGACCGCGACCGCCGGGGCGGGCGGGAAAGGGGCTGGAAGACCGTTCGCCGGGCTTGCCTGGATCGAACACCGCGACTCCGTTGAAAGGGACCGAGAGCTATTTATATATAGCAGAAATACGCCGATAACAGTGCAAATAAGATTGACAAGGTGGTTCGGCTTGGCTAATCACGCGCCTCTTTTGTGATTTCGCGCGCTGTGAAGCGCTGCCCCTGAACGATCGGAGCCCCAAATGGGAACGAAACGTACCTACCAGCCGAGCCGCCTTGTGCGCAAGCGCCGCCATGGCTATCGCGCCCGCATGGCGACCAAGAACGGCCAAAAGGTCGTCGCCCGCCGCCGCGCCAAGGGCCGTAAGCGCCTGACCGCCTAACAGCGGCTCTCGCGACCGAAGAATTGAAAAGAGCCCTTAAGTTGCTTGAGGGCTCTTTTTCTGTATGTAGCCTCACCCATGATCCCCCGTCTCAAGATCCGCGCCGACTTCCTGGCCGCCGCCAAGGCGCCATACCAGGCGCGTGGCGTCGTCGTCGTTCAGGCGCGCCGACGCGAAGACAACAACGATGCCGGGGCACAGATTCGCGTCGGTTTCACCGCGACGAAGAAGATCGGCAACGCCGTGACGCGCAATCGCGCAAAGCGCCGCCTGCGCGAAGCCGCTGAAGCCCTCCTTCCTCTATACGCCTTGCCCTGCCACGACTACGTATTCATCGCCCGCGCCGGCACGGTGGACCGCGACTGGCAGGGTTTGCTTGACGATGTCAAAGCGGCCCTGATAAGGCTGGCGCGCCCGAATTCAGCATCCAAAAGCGTTAACCCGGAAAAGACCGTTCGATGAACAACACCGACGACAACCGCAATATGATCTATTTCCTGATCGCCAGCATGGTTTTGCTGTTCGGCTATCAGTTCTTCGTCCTCGGTCCCCAGCAGAAGCAGAAGCAAGCCGCAGCCCAGGTCGCCGCTGCCGCCGCGTCCAGCTCCTCGGCCGCCAATATCGCTGCCGGTCTGCCCGCCACGGCGCCGACCACGCTGACCGTCCAGCAGGCCCTGGCCAGTTCACCGCGCGTGCCGATCGACACGCCGTCGGTCAAGGGCTCGATCGCACTCAAAGGCGCGGTGATCGACGATCTGCACCTGGTGAAGTATCTGCAGAAGCTCGGTGGCAAGGACACGGTCACTCTGCTTAAGCCTGCCGGTACCAAGGACGCGCAATATGTCCGTTCTGGCTTCAACATGCAGAACGTAGCTGGCGCGCCCACACCGGATACGGTCTGGACCGTCGGTTCAGGCAGCGTTCTCAGTGTCGGCAAGCCGGTCGTGCTGGTCCATGACGCCGGCAATGGCCTGCGTTTCGAACGCACGCTCAGCATCGACGAAAACTATATGATCACCCAGGCCGACCGCGTAATCAACCGCAGCACCGGGCCCGCGACCTTCGCCCCTTACGCCATGGTCGTCCGCAACACGGCGCCCAAGCGCTCGACCTCAGGCGACTATGTCCACCAGGGCACGATGGCGACCTTCTGCAAAACGCAGGAGGATTGCAGCAAGGGCAGGTACCTCACCAATCAGTCGAAGTTCCACGAACTGGTCAAGGGCAAGGACTTCCGTGAAGGTTCGACGACCGGTGGCTGGTACGCCATCACCGAAGAATACTGGATGGCGGCTGTGATCCCGGATCAGAAGCAGGGTGTCAACTATCGCACGCGTTCCGACACCGTCAACGGAACCCCAACCTTCACTGCCGGCTATGCCGCCGCCAATTCGATTACCGTCCCGGCCGGCCAAATGTGGAACAGCACGTCACACATCTTCGCCGGCGCCAAGCACGACGACCAGCTCAAGGCCTATGAGAAGACGCTGGGCATTCCGCGCTTCAAGTACGCCGTTGACTGGGGTTCGCTCGAGTTCATTACCTATCCCTTCTACCTGTTGCTGAACTGGCTGTACAAGGCGATCGGCAATATGGGCCTGGCCATCCTGGCCCTGACCGTTATCGTGAAGGTCGCCTTCTATCCGCTGGCGCACCGCTCCTATGAGCAGATGACCAAGCTGCGCCATGTCCAGCAGCGTCTCCAGCCGAAGCTGGATGCCATCAAGAAGAAGTTCCCTGATGACATGCAGAAGCAGCAGGAAGCGACGATGAAGCTGTACCAGGAGGAGAAGGTCAATCCGATGGCCGGCCTCGGCGGCTGTCTGCCGATGCTGCTGCAGATCCCTGTCTTCATCTGCCTGTTCAAGGTGCTGCAGATGTCGATCGACATGCGTCACGCGCCCTTCTTTGGCTGGATCAAGGACCTGTCGGCGCCCGACCCCCTGACCATCATCAACCTGTTCGGCCTCCTGCCCTTCGATCCGGCGACCGTGCCGCTCATCGGGGGCATCCTGGCCGGTCCGCTGCACATCGGTCCGATCGCCATCCTTTACGGCCTCAGCATGTGGGCCAGCCAGGAAATGACGCCGATGGCCGGTATCGATCCGATGCAGAAGCGCATGATGGCCTTCATGCCGCTGATCATGATCTTCTTCTTCTCGCAACTGGCCATCGGCCTGATGATTTACTACTTCTGGAGCAACATCCTGACGATCCTCCAGCAGTACCTGATCTACAAGCGCCTGAAGGTCGACAACCCGCTCGATGAGTTCATCGCCAAGATCACCGGCAAGGCCGAAAAGAAGGCCGCGTGAGCGAGGACCTCTACGATCCGGAAACCTTAGAGCGGGCGCGCGTGCTGTTTGCGCGCCCCGCCACCTTCATCATGGGGGCGGCCAAGGTCGAGCAACTGCCGGACAGCGCCCTGCCCGAGGTCACCTTCGCCGGGCGGTCCAATGTCGGCAAGTCGAGCCTGATCAATGCGCTTGTCGGCATGAAAGCGCTTGCGCGGGCCTCGAACGAACCGGGCCGCACGCGTGAGGTCAACTTTTTCCGCGTCGACGACGCCCTGCACCTGGTTGACCTGCCGGGCTATGGCTGGGCCAAGGCGTCCAAGGACACGGTCAAGAAGTTCCAGAATCTCGGCAAGGCTTACCTGCGCGGCCGGCCGAACCTCCACCGTGCCTATCTGCTGATCGACGCCCGCCATGGGCTGAAAGAAGTGGACAAGGAGCCGATGGATGCCCTCGATGTCGCCGCCGTCAGCTATCAGATCGTGCTGACCAAGGCCGATAAGATCAAACCGGCGGAACTGGCCAAGGTTCAGGCCGCGGTATCCGAAGGCATCCGCAAGCGTCCTGCCGCGCACCCGGTCGTTTTGGCAACGTCTTCGGAAACCGGTTTGGGGATTGCTGAGTTGCGGGCCGAGATCATGACCGTTTGCGGGATCGCGATATAAAGACCAGGGTGTGGCGCCTGCCGCCCCAAGATTTCCCTATCCTAAAAATAAGCCTCGCCCCTAAAGGGCGGGGCTTATTTTTAGGAAAAGACAGTTTTGTGGGGGGCCCCCCCCCACACCCCCCGAGACAAATACGCGCCTCGCCCCGAAAGGGGCGCGCCTGAGCCTATCCCCGGATAACCAAGAAGAAGAAAAAGGCTGGGCCACCGCTAAGACGCTCGCCGAGGCCCTGCCTTATATCCAGATCTACGACCGCGAAATCGTCGTGATCAAATACGGCGGCCACGCCATGGGCGAAGAAGCCACCGCCAAACTGTTCGCTTCTGACATTGTTCTCCTGAAACTGCTGGGCATTCATCCTGTGGTCGTCCACGGCGGCGGGCCGCAGATCTCGGCCATGCTTGGCCGGGCCGGTGTCAAGTCGACCTTCGTCGACGGCCTGCGCGTCACCGACGACGCCACCATGGAAATCGCCGAAATGGTCCTGTCGGGCGCCGTCAACAAGGAAATCGCCAACTGGATCACCCGCGCCGGCTCTGAGGCCGATGTGCGCGGCGTCGGCCTGTCGGGCAAGGACGCAGGTCTTCTCACCGTCGAAAAGGCCACACGCCTCAAGAAGGACCCGGACAGCATGATCGAACAGGTCGTCGACCTGGGCTTCGTCGGCGAACCCAAACGCATCGACGACAAGCTGATCCGCACCCTCATCAACGACACCGAACACGACTATGTGCCGGTTATCGCGCCGATCGGCGTCTCCGACGAAGGCCAGACCTTCAACATCAATGCCGACACCGTAGCGGGCGCCGTGGCGGGTAAGCTCAATGCCAAGCGCATGCTGCTGCTGACCGACGTGGTGGGCGTACTCGACGAGAACAAGGAACTGATCCGCCAGTTGACGATTTCGGAAGCGCGCGGCCTGATCGAATCGGGTGTCGCTGTCGGCGGCATGATCCCGAAGCTTGAAACCGCCATCGCCGCGGTCGAATCGGGCGTCGAAGCCGTCGTCATCCTCGATGGCCGCCGCCCGCACGCCATGCTGGTCGAACTGTTCACCGAACACGGCGCCGGAACCTTGATCAAGGCGGACTAACCAGTCCCCTCTCTCCGCTTGCGGGGTATAGCGCCAGCGAAAGTATAGCTTCGCAAGCGATGGATTAGGGTGAGGGGCAATCGCCCGCAGCCACGAGTCATGGCCTGCGGTTCTTAGGTGCAAAAACAACTATGACCTTTGCTGTTTCACTGATCTTAGCCCCTCACCCTAGCCCATCGCTTGCGAAAGCTATACTTTCGCTGGCGCTATACCCCTTAAGCGGGGAGAGGGGATAAGATTATGCACCCCGATCTCGCCCATATCACCACCTGGCTGTTCGACCTCGACAACACCCTATACCCGCACGAATGCGAGGTCATGGCGCTGGTCGAACGCCGCATGTCGGCTTTCGTGGCACGCGAAACCGGGCTCAGCCGTGACGAAGCCTACGCCCTCCAGAAACGCTACCTCAACGAACACGGCACCACCCTGGCCGGCCTGATGGCCCACCACGGGGTCGAACCGCGCCGCTTCCTCGACGAAGTCCACGACGTCTCACTCGACAGCCTCAACCCCGACCCCGAGCTGAACGACCTGATCAAGGCGCTGCCCGGCCGCAAAATCGTCTTCACCAACGGCGACAGCTTCCACGCCGGCCGGTTGCTGACCAAGATGGACATGGGCCACCTGTTCGATGGCATCTTTCATCTCGAACACGCCAACTTCATCCCAAAGCCGTCGCTGGCCACGTTTGAGCTGATGATGAAGGCTCACGTCGTCGACTCAGCCGACACGGTCTTTTTCGAGGACAGCCCGCGCAATCTCAAGCCCGCCTACGGCCTGGGCATGAAGACGGTCCTCGTCGGCCCAAAAGCATTGGAAAACACAGACGATTTCGTCGATTTCCGAAGTCCTTCGCTCAAGGCCTTCCTGCAGTCCTTCGGTAATGGTTAAAATTTAACTTGACGCCCACGTCATCTTGAACGAAGTTCATTGAACATCGTTCACAGGAGATGATTATGAAGCGTCTGGTTTGTTATACGATCGCGGCTGCACTGGTGGCCGCCCCCGCCTCTGCCCAGGACAGCGTCGGTAATGTGTCCAAGGCGTCCGGCGATTCCGTCGTCGCCACTGCGCAACTCGCCGAAGCCGGCGTCAAGGTTGTGATCGGCGTCGTCGCCCTGCCGTTCGTGGCGGTTGGCACAGTTGCCGAAAGCGGTGGCGCAGCTATCCGCGACTCCGGCCAGACCGTGTGGGACGAAGCCAATGGCCCGCTGGAAATCTCGCCCGAAACCGTTATGGCGCAGCCCGCGCCCCAAGTCCCCTACGATACAGCGGACAAGAGGTGATGCGCGTCTTTCTGGTCGTGGCGGCGATGCTGGCAACCCAGCCCGCCATTGCTCAGGAGTTGAACAATTGGGATGCGCCGCGTGAGTCGCAAGCCCAACCGGTTGCGGACTCAGGCGGCAAGACGAAGGACTGGCGCCCCGCCGCGCTGAACGCCGCCTTCGCCAAGCAAATCGAACGCGACCTGGCGGCGCGTCACGCCCGCCTGGCCATCGTCTTCCGCACCGGCCGGCCGCGTTCAAAGCTGCCCGAGCGTATCCGCTATACCCACGGCGCCTTCTGGTTCTACAGCGAGGTCAAGGGCGCCGATGGCAAGACCTACAAGGGTTACGCCGTCCACAACCTCTATCAGGGCGATGGCAAGACCGTGCCCATCACGCGGTCTTACCTGAAGCAGGACTTCCCGATCGACTTCATCTCGGCCGCCGCCGAAGACGATGTTGCCGTCATTATTCCAACGCCCGAAATGCAGCGCCGGCTGATGGCGACCATTGCTTCACCCATCTATACGAAGATGCACGTAGCGGACTATTCCCTGGTCTCCAGTCCCTTCGATTCCTCCCGCCAGAACTGCACCGAATTCGTCCTCGACGTGATCGCGGCTTCGGCCTGGCAGACGGACTCCTATGCCCAGGTCAAGGCCAACCTGAAGGCGCACTTTCAGGCGACGCCAGTCAAGACCGGGCTGTTCACGCGCGTCTTTGGCCCCATGGTCGATCCGCGCCTGAACCTTGACGACCAAAAGGGCGAGATCGAGACGGCGACCTATGAAAGCATCAGCGCCTTCATGGCGAGAAACCGCTTGAGCGAGACGAGTTATGTCCTGGCCCGATCCGATTGGACCGGCAAAAAATGAGTGTGTGAGGGCACTTCTGTTTGACATTCGGCGTAATCGAAAAGTCTTTTAACGCGCATTTTTTCCGAAAACCGCTTCACACTTTTCGGAATGCGCTCTAATGCCATGCGCGACAATCAAGAATGCAATCAGGAACCGTCCGCATGTCCGACCTCGCCGCCTACAAGGATGATATCGAAGCCGCCTGGGAAGTGCGTGACACACTGAACCCGCAGTATCACGGCCCGTACCGCGAAGCCGTGCAGGGCGCCCTGGACCTGCTTGACTGCGGCCGCTTCCGCGTCGCCGACAAGCTGGATGGCAAGTGGCACACCAATGAGTGGCTTAAGAAGGCCGTGCTGCTCAGCTTCCGCCTCAACGGCAACCAGCTGATGCACACCGGCCGCGGCCTGTTCGAACAGGCGCCGATTGGTCCCTACTGGGACAAGGTGCCCAACAAGTTCGCCAAATGGGGCGAGAAGGATTACCAGGAAGCCGGCTTCCGTTCGGTGCCAGGCGCCATTGTCCGCGCCGGCGCCTATATCGCCAAGAACGTCGTGCTGATGCCATCCTTCGTCAATATCGGCGCCTATGTCGATGAAGGCACCATGGTTGACACCTGGACCACGGTCGGCTCCTGCGCCCAGATTGGCAAGAACGTCCACCTGTCGGGCGGCGTCGGTATCGGCGGCGTTCTGGAGCCCCTGCAGGCCACCCCGACCATCATCGAGGACGACTGCTTCATCGGCGCGCGTTCCGAAGTCGCCGAAGGCGTCATCGTCGAACAGGGCTCGGTCCTGTCCATGGGCGTTTATCTCGGTCAGTCGACCAAGATCATCGACCGCGCGACGGGGGAGATCTTCATGGGCCGCGTCCCGGCCTACAGCGTCGTCGTCCCGGGCTCATTGCCCGATCCGAAGGGTGGCCCGTCGCTCTATTGCGCCGTCATCGTCAAGCGCGTCGACGCGAAGACGCGCTCGAAGACCGGCATCAACGAACTCTTGAGAGACTGAGCCCATGGACGCGGCCACACTCGAAGCCCTGGCCGCGTTTCCGGACCGGCTCGAAGCTCACTACGCGGCCATTCCCGACGGCTATCAGCTGTGGACGCCGCCGTCGTGGGACACCTGTCCCAGCGAGCCTTTTCCAGCACTGGAACAGCTCTGCCACATCCGCGACATCGAAATCGACGGCTATCATGTCCGTCTGGTCCGGACGCTGAAGGAAGACACCCCCTTCCTGCCTGGCGTCGATGGCGACCGCCTGCGCATCGAACGCGCCTATGCCGAAGCCCATGCACCGGATGTGCTGCGGGCCATCCGCATCGCGCGCGAAGAGACACTGGAAGTGCTCGGCACCATCTCGCTATCGCAGTGGTCGCGTACGGCCGAGTTCGAGGATTATGGCCGCACGACCTTGCGCGGCCTGGTCCACTATCTGTGCAGCCACGACCTACAGCACCTGGCCGGGCTGCAGTGGTTGTGCGGGCAGATCGCGTCGAACGGCGAATGACTTGTGGGGTTTGGGGTCCGCGACCCCATAAACCTTAATGATACTAAAGGAAAAGCCTGGCCTTTTGGGGCCAGGCTTTTCCTTTGGTTTTAAAAGACTTGGGGCCGCAGTCAGTTCATCGTCGGCTTGCCGATCGTCAGGTGCTCGCCGTCGAAGCCGACGTGGATCACATCGCCATCGCTGACCTCGCCGGCCAGGATCTGCTTGGCGATACCATCGACCAGCAGCTTCTGCACCACGCGCTTAAGCGGCCGCGCGCCATAGGCTGGGTCGTAGCCCTTGTCGGCCAGGAAGTTCAGCGCCGCTTCGTCGATGCTCAGCGTCATTTCCCGGTCGGCCATCAGCTTCTCCAGGCTCTTGAGCTGGATGCGGACGATGTCGTGCATGTGCGCCTTGTCCAGGCGGTGGAACAGGATCATCTCGTCGATCCGGTTGAGGAACTCCGGCCGGAAATGCCGACGCACCACATCCAGAACCAGCGGCCGCACGGTTTCCACCGACGCATGCTCGTCCATGTTCACCAGGACTTCGGAACCCAGGTTCGATGTCATGACGATCAGCGTATTGCGGAAGTCGACCACACGCCCCTGCCCGTCCGTCAGCCGCCCGTCGTCCAGCACCTGAAGCAGGATGTTGAACACGTCCGGATGCGCCTTTTCGACCTCGTCGAACAGGACGACCTGATACGGCCGCCTGCGCACAGCTTCGGTCAGCGCCCCGCCTTCGTCATAACCGACATAGCCCGGAGGCGCGCCAATCATGCGCGACACGGAATGCTTCTCCATGTATTCTGACATGTCGAGGCGCGTGATCGCCGTGTCGTCGTCGAACAGAAACTCGGCCAGGGCCTTGTTCAGCTCGGTCTTGCCGACGCCCGTAGGCCCCAGGAACAGGAACGAGCCAATCGGCCGGTTCGGGTCCTTAAGGCCCGCGCGCGCCCGGCGGACGGCGTCGGACACAGCGGTCAAGGCTTCGTCCTGACCGACGACGCGCTTGCGCAGATCGTCTTCCATGCGCAGCAGCTTTTCACGCTCGCCTTCCAGCATCTTGTCGACCGGCACGCCGGTCCAGCGAGACACGACGGCCGCGATCTGCTGGGCATCGACCACTTCCGGCGTCAGCGGCGCGTCCTGAGGCGCGTTTTCGGCCTCCTGAAGCTGCTTTTCCAGTTGCGGGATGCGGCCATACAGAATCTCCGATGCCTTTTGCAGGTCACCGGCGCGCTGGCTGTTGGCCAGTTCGACACGGGCGCGGTCCAGGGCCTCACGGGCGCGGGCGGCGGACCCGACCTTGTCCTTTTCGGCCTTCCAGCGTTGGGTCAGGCTGAGCGAGCGGCCTTCCAAGTCTTCCAGCTCATTGGCCAGCTTCTCCAGCCGCGCCTTCGAGCCCGGATCGGTTTCCTTGTTCAGAGCCTCGCGCTCGATCTTGAGCTGGACGATGCGGCGGTCGAGCTCATCGAGCTCTTCCGGCTTCGAATCGACGGCCATGCGGACGCGCGATGCCGCCTCGTCGATCAGGTCGATCGCCTTGTCTGGCAGGAAGCGGTCCTGGATATAGCGGTTCGACAGGGTCGCCGCCGATACGATGGCTGAGTCCGAGATGCGTACGCCGTGGTGGACCTCGTACTTTTCCTTCAGGCCGCGCAGGATGGAAATCGTGTCCTCGACCGTCGGCTCGCCGACGAAGACCGGCTGGAAGCGCCTCGCCAGGGCCGCGTCCTTTTCGACGTGCTTGCGGTATTCGTCGAGCGTGGTGGCGCCGACGCAATGCAGTTCGCCGCGTGCCAGGGCCGGCTTCAAGAGGTTAGATGCATCCATGGCGCCGTCGGACTTGCCGGCGCCGACAAGCGTGTGCATCTCATCGATGAACAGGACGATCTCGCCCTCGGCCGCCGTGACCTCGTTGAGCACGGCCTTTAGGCGCTCTTCGAATTCGCCGCGATACTTGGCGCCGGCGATCAACGCGCCCATGTCGAGCGACAGGAGCTTCTTGTCCTTGAGGCTTTCCGGCACATCCCCATTGATAATGCGCTGGGCCAGGCCTTCGACAATGGCGGTCTTGCCGACGCCGGGTTCGCCGATGAGAACGGGGTTGTTCTTGGTGCGGCGCGCCAGGACCTGGATGGTGCGGCGGATCTCTTCGTCGCGGCCAATAACCGGGTCGATCTTGCCGTCGAGCGCGGCCTGGGTCAGGTCGCGGGCATACTTCTTGAGCGCATCGAAGCCGCTTTCGGCCGTTGCGCTGTCGGCAGTCTTGCCCTTGCGGAAATTGGTCACGGCGTCTTTCAGTTGTTTCAGCGAAATACCGGCGGCCTTGAGCAGCGGTTCAGATTCCTTGCCGCCCAATGCGGCCAGCAGCAGGCGGTCGGCGGTGACGAAGCTATCGCCGGCCTTCTGTGCTTCGGTTTCGGCCTCGTTGAAAAGGCGCGCCGTATCGTTGTGCATGTAGAGCTGGGCATTGCCGCTGACCGAAGGCAGCTTAGATAGTGACACATCCACCGCACCGGTAAAGGCATCGGCGTTGCCGCCGGCAAGCGAAATCAGGCGCGGCGCCAGGGCGTCCTTGTCCTCGATCAGCGCCTTGAGGACGTGCTGGGGCATGAAATACTGGTGGCTGTTGGCCTGCGCGATGCCCTGCGCGCTCTGGATAACCTTTTGGGTTTTCTCGGAATATTTTTCGATGTTCATAGTGGCTCCCCTGACGGCGGATAAGCCCCTTCGGTCCTTAAGGCAAGCAACCGGATGGGCGGTGGATAGCCGGGATATAGTGTTGCATTTGGGTTACACAAGAGGAACCGGGACGAAAATGTGGCGCGCATATCCCGGGCTACAATCCTCTGGCCAAAACTTCTGGAACCGAGCGCACAATCCGCCTATAAGGCGGTTATGCTGCCAGACAAGATCTTTTATCCTGCCGCCGCCGCGATCGCCATCGTGCTGATCGCGCTAAGCCTGGTGTGGCCGCAAGGTCTTGGGGCGCCGTCACCGAAACCGTTCGGTCACGCCGTCGAGCTGCCCGACTATTACCGCATGGTGCGCGAGCGCGATGCGCGCCTGGCCCGCGAGGCCAAGGAAAAGGAAGAGGCACGCGCCAAAGAGGCAGCCGAAGCCGCTTCGGCCTCCGCTGCCGCCCCTCAATAATTACACCGTGAATTCCATACTGATCTACGGTTACGGCTTTATCGGCAAGGCCTTTGCCGATGCGGCCCGGGCCGCAGGTCACCGTGTTTCCGCCACCGCGCGCACGCCTGAAAAACGACAGGAACTGGAAGGGGAAGGCATCGCGGCGGTCGATCCACAGGACGCGGCCGCCCTTGCACGCGCGGTTGCCGACGCCGACGGCGTGCTGATCACCCCCGCACCCGACGACAATGGCTGTCCTGCCTTCGCCGCCATTGGTGCCTTGCCGCTCGACGGCAAATGGCTCGGCTATCTGTCGACCACCGGCGTCTACGGCGACCGCAACGGTGGCTGGGCGTATGAAGACGATGCGCCAACCCCTTCCTCGACCGAGGGCCGCCGCCGCGCGTCGGCCGAACAGCAATGGCAAAGCCGGGGCGCAAATCTCTTTCGTCTGCCCGGGCTTTACGGCCCGGGGCGCAATGTCATCGAAAAGCTGCGCGATGGCACGGCCCGGCGGATACATAAACCGGATCACGTCTTCTCTCGTCTGCACCATGACGACTGCGCCACGGCGCTTTTGGCCAGCTTTGAACGCAGGACGCGCGATATTTTTAGTTTGTGCGACGACGAACCGGCATCAAGCGAAGACGTCCTGGTCTATGCGGCGGAACTGACCGACCTGCCCCTGCCACCGCAAATCGCCTGGGACGATCCGTCGTTAAGCCCCGCCACGCGGCGCTTCTACAACGACAACAAACGCGTCGCCAATGCCCGCGCCAAGGCCGTGCTTGGCTGGCGGTTGCGGTATCCGACCTATCGGGAAGGGCTGAAGGCCATCCTGGGCGAGAGCTAATCGCGCGGCCTCATGCAGCGGCGGTCGAAGCGCGCGCCGATGACTGGATCGTCAAAGCGATCGCGGAAGGCCGACGAACAATTGGCAACCTCTTCGCCCGATCCGCCCGATTCGTAGGACAGGGCAAAGGACTGCGACGTGGCACGGCCTCCGCCCCGGCCATAGCGTCCGTAGCCGTAACCATAGCCCGTGCTATAATCGTCGTACATGTAGGGATAGGCGCCGTTTTCACCGAAATCAGTCTGGCTATAGGCCAAACCCAGCCAGCCATTATCACCGACCGGCATGACGGCCGAAACTGAAGCACTGCGGTAGCCACCCGTGCCGACACTGACGCTGGCGGAGCCATGAACCCGGCGCTTCTTGTAGTCCTCTTCGGCGCCCGCCCAGGCTTCGTAATCGATTCGCGCCTGTTCGTTAGAGAGCACCTCTTCGTTCAGCCGCGACATGAACTGCGCCTTGGTGTCCGTGGGAGGCAAGGTGATAACGTCGGACTTAGCCTCTGTCGTCGTCGGCAAGGCCGCACGGTTGCTTTTCACGACTTCTTCCTCCGCCAGGGCAACGCCCGGCAGAACCAGAAGTGAGCAGATAAGGGCAAGACGCGACGCAAACATGACCACCACCTCCGAGGGCCGCAAACTGCGCCCGGCATGCAGCCGAATTAAGGCGCAAATTTATCGCCTGTGCAAGGAAATGCTTACGCGGTCACCAATCCTCTCAGTTCGGCGACCATCTCTACCAGCCGGTCGAGGTCCTGCGGCCGCGACAGACGGTGATCGCCGTCCTTGATCAGCTCCATGCGGGCATCCGGACTGGTCAGTGTTTCCATCAGCCGCACCCCATGCTGCCAGGGCACCAGGTCGTCCTGCATGCCGTGGAGAACACGCACCGGCCCGTCGAAGGCGATCGGCCTGTTCAGGACCTCATGCGCCCGCGCCTCATCGAAAAATGCCTGGCTGAGCGGCACCGGCCGGTCATAGCCCGGCATCATGTGCACGCCCGACACCTCAAGTTGCCGCTTTTCCTCTGGTGACAGGGCGGGCAGCATCAGGGCCGTGGCGAAATCAGCCGCCGGCGCCAGGAAACCCGCTGCCTTGACACGATCCCGCCGCGCCTTGATCAGCAAGGACAGCATGTGCCCGCCCATGCTGGAGCCGACCACCACCAACGGTCCCTGCGTCAGCTGATCGGCGACCGCCAAAACATTGGCGCGCCACCGACCAACCCTTGCCTCATCGAAGTTTCCGCCGGTTTCGCCGTGGGCGAAATAGTCGAAGCACAGGAAATCCCAGTTGCGTGTCCGCGCCTCGGCTCTCAGGCGCGTGATCTTCGATCCGGTCATGTCGGACAGGAAGCCGCCCAGCCACAGGACAGTTGGCCCTTCGCCTTGCACACGCCGCCAGGCGATGCGGTCATCGTCTCCTGTCTCCAGAAAGGACGCAGGCTCTTGATCTATCGGGATTATCGTGGTCATTGCCGTTGAATACCGGCCCGTCCCGCGCTCCACAAGCCCTTATGCCTGACCCCTTCAAAGCCTGCGTGCTGCAGATCGTGCCGGAACTCGACACCGGTGGCGTCGAACAGACCACGCTTGATGTCGCCAAGGCCGTGGTCCAGGCCGGCGGACGCGCCATCGTCGCATCGAAGGGCGGGCGGCTGGAGGAGCGGCTCAAGAAGGCCGGCGCGACCGTCGTCCACATGCCGGTCCACAGCAAGAACCCGTTTGTGCAGTGGCAAAACTTCAATGCTTTGAAGGCCCTGATCCGTGCCGAAAAAGTGGACATTGTACACGTCCGCTCGCGCGCACCGGCCATGGCAGGGTTTGGCGCCGCCAAGGCGTGCGGCGTGCGTTCGGTCGGCACCTATGCCGGCATCTACAACGCGAAATCGGGCCTCAAGCGCTGGTACAACAGCCAAATGACGCGCGGCGACCTGACCATCGCCAATTCGGAATTCACCCGCGCCCATATCCTCGAGACCTATGATGTTCTTCCTGAGCGCGTCATTGCCATACCACGCGGCATCGATCTGAAACGTTTCGATCCGGAAGCCTTCGATGTGCGCCGGGTGATGGACCTGGAAGAAAAGTGGGGCATCGCCGCCGATGACAACCGCGTGCGTTTCCTGCTGGCGGCGCGCCTGACCAAATGGAAGGGGCAGGCGCTGATCATCGAGGCCGCCGCCAAGCTGAAAGCACAGGGCACGGGCAACTTCCTGATCCTGATGGCCGGCGACGACCAGGGCCGCCGCGACTATACCGACACTCTTCTCAAGCAGATCGACAGCCACGGTTTGGGCGATCACATTAAGCTCGTCGGGCATTGCTCCGACATGCCGTCGGCCTACGCCATGTGCCAATATGCCCTGGCGCCGTCGACCGAGCCCGAAGCCTTTGGCCGCACGGCGGTCGAGCCCCAGGCCATGCATCGTCCGCCCTTGGCCGCGGCGCACGGAGCAACGGTTGAAACCGTGCTGCCGGACGAAACTGGCTGGCTGGTGACGCCGGGCGATGCCGATGCCTGGGCAGCCGCCATGAAGACGGCCATCGAGTTGCCGGAGCCGGACCGCTTCCGCATGGGCGTCAAGGGCCGCGCCCACGTCCGCGATCTGTTCAGCCTCGACGTCATGTGCGCCCGCACCCTTGATGTTTACCGCGCGCTGCTTATCTTGGCGTCAGGCAAGTATCATCCTTAGGCCTTGCAAGCCCAACGCACACGTTTGCGCAAGCCATGCAAGACCGGACCTCATTAAACCTCCCAAAATTTAACCTTTTGAGCGTACACAGGGATTGATCCGAAGCCCCGGCAGGTTCATAATCCCGCCCGCAGAATCCGATCATTGTATCAACAGCCACAGGAGAACGACCTATTCGTCGCCCGATCCAAGCCCCGCCTCCCAAAGACGGCCCCCGCATCAACCAGGAAATCAAAGTTCCGCGCGTTTTGTTGATCGACCATAACGGTGAGAAGCAAGGCATCATGCCGACCTCCGCCGCACTTGAAGCCGCAGAAGAAGCTGGCCTGGACCTCGTCGAGGTCTCTCCCACCGCCGATCCCCCCGTCTGTAAAATTCTCGACTACGGCAAGTTCCGCTTCCAGGAGCAGAAGAAGAAGGCCGAGGCGCGCAAGAAGCAGAAGATCGTCGAAATCAAGGAAATCAAGCTTCGCCCGAATATCGACATTCACGATTACGAGGTGAAGGCCAAGGCCATGACGCGCTTCTTCGAAGAAGGCGACAAGGTCAAGGTGACGCTACGCTTCCGCGGCCGTGAAATGGCGCACCCCGAACTGGGCATGAAACTCCTGCAAAAGGTCAAGGCCGATTTCGAGCCAACCACCCGGGTCGAATACGAACCGAAGATGGAAGGCAAGCAGATGATCATGATCCTGGCGCCGAAATAAGCCCGGCTTCTTTTGAATATAACAAGCCCCCTGATCTCCCGGTCAGGGGTTTTGTTTTGCCCGCACAGGCCATATGCTGGCGACTCACGGAGTTCTCGTCGCCATGTCGCAATTCGTCCTGTTCGATCCCCAGAACCTGCCCGAGCCCGAACACACCGCTCCTGATCCTGAAAAGGTGCTGGACGGCGATCCGCGGTTTACAGTGTGGACGGTCGAAACACGCCCCGGTGACACCGCGTTCGCCGGCTACTGGAAATCGACGCCCGGCGAATGGCGGGTCTCCTACGACGAATGGGAATATTGCTCGCTTCTCGAAGGCTATGCGGTCGTCACCGAAGAGGATGGCGAGACGTGGGACCTGACAGCCGGCGCGCATTTCGTCTTCCGGCCGGGGTTCAAGGGCACGTGGAAGGTCATTGAGCCGGTGCTCAAGACCTTCGTGGTGATCATGCCGTAGCGGGTTTGCGGAACAGGCTGCGCGGATCAAAGCCGGTGATCAGTGCCGTCCCCACCAGCACGATGGCGCCGCCGAGAACGGTCTGGACACCGATGTGCTCGTGCAGGAACAGACTGCCCCACAGGACGCCGAAGACCGGAATCAGGAAACCGACGCTGAGCGCGGGACCGACCCCGACCTTTTCGATCAGGTCGAAGTAGAGCAGATAGGCCAGGCCGCTGCACAGGATGCCGACGCCCAGGACGGCGAAGATCACCGGCATGGACGGCATGTGCACCGGCGGATAAGCAGGCGCTACCGGCAGGATAAACAGCACCGCTGCCCACAGGCTGCCGTGCGCATTGGAAAATCCGTCGACGCTCTTGGCCTGCTTGGCATAGGCCGACGCCAGGCCATAGCAGAAGGCCGCGAGCAGCCCTGCCCCAACAGCCAGTCCGGCGGCGGGCGTCAGATTGCCGGTATCCAGTCCGACCAGGATAGCCACGCCCAGCACACCCAGCGCAAGGCCGGCGCCGGACTTCCAGGTAAAGGCCGTACGCAGCCACAGCGCAGAAATAACCATGCCGAAAATCGGCGCCGTCGAATTGAGGATCGACAGCAACGACGCCGGCAGGGTCTGGGCCGCGTAGGCAAACAGTAAGAAGGGAAAGGCCGTATTCAGGAAGCCGAGGATCAGAAAGTGCTTCCAGTGCGCGCGGACGTCCAGGCTTCGACGCTGAATGAGCGCCACGCCCAACAGAAAAAGCGCGCCAAGCGTCAGACGCGCCGTCACCACGGCAACCGGCCCAAGCACAGGGGCGGCGATGCGCAGGAAGAGAAACGATGCGCCCCAGATGGCGGCGAGCAGAAGCAGCTTTATGACATTCGCGGCAGACATGACGACCTCCTATGGCCGTCATATGGCACCGCTATCCCGGCCTGTCGCTCCGGTTCTTGCGGTTTGTCACAATGGTTACGAAGTCTGGCGGGAAATCGCTCCCGGTCAGCCCTCAACCTTGGTTTCCGGCCGGTCCTCACCGCTGACGGCCTCTTCGTGCCACTGCCCGGCCTTGTCGTCATAGCTGATGCCGGTGTCCTCGCCCGGCTGAGTCTGTTCCCGCGCAGCCTCTTCGGCCATGGCACGGGCGATATCGTGGGTCAGATAGGTTTCGGAGAAGGTATCGCCTACCTGGTAGGCCCAGCCGCCGTCGTGTTCGACAATCTTATAGGTAACCGTAGTCATGGCAAATCTCCTTATGCGACAAGGCTACGCTTGCGGAAGCAGACTTGCGATGGGAGATATCGCGCCAAAACATAACCACGGCGCAAATCCCTTAACACCTACTCCCAGAACTCCGGCTGTTCCGGAATGCGGTTGAAGGCGATCTTGGCGCCGACAAAGCCGTGCATCTTAGTACGCGGGCCAATGGTCACCGTATCCTTGCCGAAGCGCTGGTTCAGGCCATCGAGCGCGTTCAACAGCCGCATGTGGCGGCCGTCCTCCTCGGCGTCGGGCGTCCAGCCGAACAAATCCGCCGGCCGGTCGGCCTCGACCATGTTCAGGCAAGTGACGACGACCTGCTTGATCCTCGGCGCGCGCAGTTGACGCATGCACGTCTCCCATAGCCCGTCGGCCGCCTCCAGCAGCCGGAAACTGTCGGAAGTGACCGCAAAACGCGTCGAGGCCTCCGCCCGGCCATTGTCGTTCCGGACATAGAGGTGCAGTCCGCCGCACTTGAACCCCATGCGCCGCAACCGTGATCCGCACTTGGCGGTCAATCGCCGCGCCACGCCGCGCGCGTGTTCGACCGGCCGCAATTCCTTAGCCAGAACGTGACCATGGGTGATGCTGGCGCGCTTGGTCTCTATATCCGGTGGGTCAGTGCCGTGGATGGCGTACCAGAAATTCTCGCCCATAATGCCGCCCCACACCTGGCGCATCCGCGACGGGCTCATTTCCCATAGCTGACGGACCTCATGAATACCCACCTTGTTGAGCCGCTTCAGCATCGACGGCCCGATGCCAGCGAAGTCGTCGAGCTTTAGCGTCAGAAGTTCCCCTGGCAACTGGTCCATGCGCAGCACGGTCAGACCCAGGGGTTTGCGGATATCGGCCGCGGTCTTGGCCAGCAGACGCGACGGCGCGATGCCGACCGAAGCCGTCAGGCACTCCCCGACATTTTCGAGAATGCGGCGCTGGATACGATGCCCGATGGCGACCGCCGCCGCCTCATGGCGCTCAGGCCCCATAAGCTTGCAGGCGAACTCATCGATCGAGCAGACCCGGTCGATCGGGATGACCTGGTCGATCTCAGCGAGGATACGGTTATGGATATCGACATAGCGGTCAGGCCGTGCCTCGACGATGCGCAAGTCCGGAATGCGCGCCTTGGCGTCCAGCACCCTGGTGCCGGTTTTGACACCATACGCCTTGGCCTGGTAGCTGGCGGCGATGGCCGAAGTGTAATCCGACATGACCGGCACCACGATCGTCG
>CAMLPZ010000029.1 GCA_946482045.1 uncultured Asticcacaulis sp. | reverse complement strand
ATCTTCGACGGCAAGACGCTGGACGGCTGGACGCCCAAGATTTCCGGCTACGCGGCGGGCGAAGACCCCAAGCAAACCTTTGTCGTCAAGGACGGTGCCATTCGCGTCTCCTATGTCGGCTACAATAACAAATTCGGCGGCGAATACGGCCACATCTTCTGGAAGGAACCGCTGAAGGCCTATCGGCTGCGCTTCGAATACCGCCTGTTCGACGCGCCCCTGCCCGACATCAAGCCCTGGGAGATCAGCAATTCCGGCGTGATGTTCCATTCCCAATCTCCCGAATCCGAGCGCCTGGACCAGGCGTTCCCGGTCAGCCTCGAATACCAGATCCTTGGCGTTCCGCGCCCGACCGAAGAACCTTCCGGCAACCTGTGCACGCCCGGCACGACGATCGTGATCGACGGCAAGCGCGACCTGCGCCACTGCATCCTGTCGTCATCGCCGCTTCTGCCCGTAGGCGTTTGGACGAAGGGCGAGATCGAAGTCCTGCCCAATGGCGACATAACCCACTTCATCGACGGCAAGCCGGTGCTGCGCTATTCGGCGCCGGAACTCGACCCGGCGGACAACGATGCCGCGGCGCTTATCAAAGCCGCCGGCGGCGCGCTCACCCTGAGCCAGGGCTATATCGCGCTCCAGGCCGAGGGCCAGCAGATCGAGTTCCGCAAGCTCGAAATCCAGCGGCTCGACTAGGGCCGGGCCGCAGGAGGCCGTCGCAGCGCCAATAACAATTCCGTTGACGCAAGCGTTCGCGGTGGTGCCGTCGGCGTTTGCTGCTAGTCTTTCCGGTGTTTTCCGATTCACCGGGACTACCGCTGCTTGAAACCTGTCATCCTCGTTGTCGACGATACCCCCGACATCCGCGAACTGCTCGAGGTCGTGCTCGACGCGGCCGGATTTACCGCCGTCACGGCCGATGGCGCCGCCGCCATGGACGACGTTCTGGCGCGGATGAACGTCGACCTGATCGTGCTCGACACCATGATGCCGGGAGAGGACGGCTTTTCCGTCTGCCGCCGGGTTTCCGCCGCCAACGGCCCGCCCATCATCATGCTGAGCGCCAAGAGCGAGGATATCGACAAGATCAAGGGGCTCGACCTCGGCGCCGAGGACTATGTGTCGAAGCCGTTCAGCAACGATGAACTGATCGCGCGGATCAAGGCGGTGTTCCGGCGCCTGAAGAAAAATGGCGGGCCGGCCACCGACGACTGGCGCTTCTTCGGCTGGGTTCTGGAAAAGCAGGCGCGCCGGCTGACCAGCCCCGCCGGCAAGACCCTGGCGCTGACCCCCGCCGAGTTCGCCTTGCTCACGGTCTTTCTCGACCATCCGGACCGCCCGCTCAGGCGCGAACAGATCCTGAAGGCGATGGACGCCGTGCATGGCTTCTCGACGCCGCGCGGACTGGACACGCTGGTGTCTCGGCTGCGTCAAAAGCTGGCCTACGCCGATCCCGACAGCACCGGCGACAAAGAGCTGATCCAGACGGTCTATGGCGTGGGCTACATGCTGCGGCCTGGCCTGGGCGGGTAGATCCCACTTGCCTGGCCGGTTCACCACACTCCCTCCTCCCTATCGAAGATGGGGAGGCGGGAGGTCAACAACCCCAGCCATATCCTTAGCCTCCCCTACCCCGCCTGGTCCATCTCGTCGCGGACGGCCGGGAACAGGATCCAGAACGTCGCGCCCTCGCCTTCGACCGAGTCGTAGCCGATCGTCCCGCCCATCTGCGCCACGATCTCCTTCGTGATGTGCAGCCCCAGGCCCGAGCCGCCCTTTGCGCGGGTAATCGACGAATCCGCCTGGGCGAAGCGCCCGAAGATGCGCCCGCGGAAGTCCGCCGGAATACCCGGCCCTTCGTCGCGGACGCTGATGCGGATATCCGACCCGACAGGCGCGGCCGTGATGTGGACCGTACTGCCTTCGGGCGAAAACTTGACGGCGTTCGAAATCAGGTTGGTCATCACCTGCTGGAAGCGCTCGCTGTCGACGCGGATCGCCGCACCGGTGGCGGTGGCCGCCGAAAGCGCGACATTCAACTTGTCAGCAAAGCCCTGGTTGAGCGCCACACTCTGGTCGATCAGTTGTGCGACGGCTTCATCGCGCAGGTCGAATCGCATCGTCCCCGACGTAATCTTGTCTATGTCCAGGATGTCGTTGACCAGCAGGACCAGCCGGTCGCAATTGCGCCGCGCCATGTCGACCAGGCGCTGGCCCGCCTGGGGCAGGTTGGCACCCAGGCTGTTGGCGACGAAATCCAGCGAGCCACGGATGGCGGTCAGCGGCGTACGCAGCTCATGACTGACGGTCGAGATGAACTCGCTCTTCATCTGCTCCATCTCCCGGCGTTCGGTAATGTCCTGGATTTGTGAGATGAAGTAGTGCGCCGTGCCATCGGCCTTGCGGACCAGCGAGACGCTGAGCAGGCCCCAGATGATGCGCCCGTCGCTGCGGATATAGCGCTTTTCGAGCGTGTAGCTGCCGATCTCGCCCGACAGGACCTGACCGACCAGCGCCAGATCGGCGTCGAGGTCGTCGGCGTGGGTGATGGTCTGGAAGTCGGTCTTGAGCAGGGCATCCGGCGTGTAACCCAGGAGCTCGCACAGGGCGCCATTGACCTTGAGCCAGCGCCCGTCGGGACTGACCAGGGCCTGGCCGGTCGGGGCGTTTTCCATGGCGAGCCGGAAGGTCTCCTCGCTGGTGATGAGCGCCTGCTGCTGGGCGCGGCGCTCGGTAATGTCCTCGGCGACGCCCAGATAGCCGGTGATCTCGCCGTTTTCATCCGTCAGGGCCGTCACATTCAGGCTCACCGGAAAACGCGTCCCGTCCTTGCGCACAAAGGTCCATTCGCTGGTGTCCTCGCCGAAACGCGCGATGCGCGCCGTGAAGGTCGCGAACCCCGGCTTGAGCGCCAGGCCCAGTTCGGCGTTGATCTGCCGCGTGCGGACGACAACTTCGGACGGATCGTGCCACTTTATGGCGCTCTCGATGCCGATGACCTCGGCGGCCGCATAGCCCAGGGCGCTTTCGGCTTCGGAGTTGAACGAGGTCACGCGGCCGTCGGCGTCAGTGGTGACCACGATGTACTTGGTGCTGGCCAGGATGGCGGTGTTGAGGGCGCTGGCGTCGAACAGCCGGCGGTTCGTCTGGCCCAGCTCGCGCGACTTGAACTTGCTTGTCAAAAGCGCCTGGACGGTCAGGGCGCACAGGCCGGCGATGACCAGTCCGGCCACCAGCGCGATGACCGGGAACGGCGATCGCTGCGTCGTCAGGAAGGCCCGGGCCGGCTGGATCTGCAGCGTCCATACCGCGTTGGCTATGCCGACATAGCCGGGCAGCGCCTGCCCGCTGAGCGGCGTGTCGCCGAGGCTCGTCAGCGGGGTGGCGCGGCCATCCTTCACCAGGCTGAGCTGGTAGTTGCCACGCAGGTCTTCGCTCAGGGCGTCCTCGGCGAACGCCCGGGCGTCGAAGCGCGCCGCCAGGTAGTTTCCGGGCTCGCCCCCGTCGAAGACCGGCACCATCAGGGTGAAGACCGGAAGTCCCGCGGCGTCGTGTCCGAAGGTCACGGTCGTACGCTGGGTCTGGGCGCCGGAGAGCTTCATACCTGCCGGGACAGCCGGCCCGGCAGCTTCCGGCACGGTCCACAGCGGCGTCCCGCCGGCGTCGAGCCAGGTCAGCGACCGCAGCCCGTCGATGTCGCGAACGAGGTTGGCGGCGTCCTCGCGCCAAGGGTGTTCAGGCCCTCCCGGCGCGACGGTCCTGCGCGCGGCAAAGCGTTCCAGCGCGCTCACCGCGCTGTCGGAGCGGGAGCCCAAAAGCTCCTCGATGCGTGAGGCGTCGCGCGTCATCAATCCTTCGGCATAGTGCGCCTCCTGCACCGAAAGGGTGCGGTAACCGAAGGCGGCGCCGGCCGCCAGGACGAAGAAGACGGTCACAGGCACCACGAACTGTTCACGGCCGCCGCGCGCCTCGCCGCCCCCGGCGTCCTTCATGCCGATGCCGAAGAACAGCACGGCCAGCATGGCGGTGAACAAAAGCCCCGCCCCCAGGATGAGTGTCGGCGTCACCGACCGGGCCGCATAGTCGAAGGCCTTGGTGCTTTTCCACACGATCAGCCAGGTCGTCTGTCCGGCCTGGAACGACCGCCGCGCCGTGAAATTGCCGCCCGGCGCGGTCCCGCCGCTGCTGTAGATCAAGGCGTCAGGACGTTCGACGCCCTGGTCGTAGATTTCGATATGGACCTGGCTCCCCTGGCTCCGCGTCAGGTCGCTCAGGAGATTGCGCGCGATGAAGGGCGCGTATATCCAGCCCTTGAAATCGGCGCGGCGCGCGGCGACCGTATCGGGCGCGCGGCCGGACGCATAGAGCGGCGCCAGCAGCAGGAAACCCGGCGTCTGCTTGCGGTCCTGGACCAGATGGATCCGCTTCGTCAGGGTCGTCCGCCCGGAATCGCGCGCGGCGCGCGCCGCCGATGCCCGGTTGGGCTCGAAGGCGATGTTCAGGCCCAGGGCGGCGCGGTTGCTGTCGATCGGCTCCAGATAGGTGATGACGAAGGTCTCGCCGCTGCCCGCCTCAGGGTGCACGGCGAAATCCGCGACGCCGCCGCGCGCCATGGCCGCCTTCAAGTCCGGCAGATCATCCTTGGCCACGGGCTGGATAAAGCCCAGGCCGCTCATGCCGGGATAGTTGGTCCCGATATCGAGCGCATCGACATAGGTCTTCCATTCGGCCCGGCTGATTTCGCCCTGCCCCGTCCAGAAGGCCTGGGCGCCGACCAGGGCGTTGTTGTAGGCTTCGAGGCGGCGGCGCAGCGCCTCTTCGCTCTCGTGCGTCAGGGCCTCGAAGGCGTCCTGGCGCGCCTTGTATTCGCTGAGCGAGGCGATCTTCCAGGCGTAGAAGGTCAGGCCCAGGGGAATGAGCAGCAGGAACAGGGCCAGGGCCGACAGCCGCCCGATTTTCTTTCCGTCGCCGCCGAAGCCGATGGGATGCGGATTGCCCGGCGCGATCAGGGCGAGCGGCAGGAAGACGATGACGCCGAAGACATCGCCGCCCCACCACGACAGCCAGTTGTTGAGCACGTCGGAGGGGCTGACAAGACCGGCGGCGCGCAAGGACAGGACGCCGACGCTGGCCGCCGTGAGGCAGGCCAAGGGACCGGCGACGAGGAAAAGCCTGAAAATACTGGCGACCGACGTAAGCTTAAGCGGAAGGCCGACGAAACGCTGAGCCAGGAAACAGCCCAGGAGCACCTGGACGGTCGATCCCGTGGCAATGGACGCGGCAAGGGCAAGTTTCGGCCAGGCGATGGCCACGCCGGGGCCCACGGCACCGGCGACCTCGGCATTGAGCAGGAACGAGCCCAGCCAGACGCCCGGCCACAGACGGCGGCCGTGTACCAGGCAGATGCCCAAAGCAAGCCCCGAAGGCGGCCAGATGATGGTGGCGAAACCCGGCGGCACCGACAGCATCAGGCCCAGCTTGCCTGTGATGATGTACAGGACCACGAGCGCGGCGACCCTGGCGGCATAGGCGGGCGCCTGCCGGGAGATGTCGGACGTGACCTTGGGTGCGAATGTCATCATGCCGGGACGGACGCGGACGCGCTAATAGATGCGGCTGGGAATCAGCCGCCTTATGCTGTTCAGCACAGCGTCCGTGTTGAACGGCTTGATGATGTAGTTGTCGGCGCCGAACTCGACGGCCTCGATGACATCGGTATTCTTGTCGCGCGCCGACAGGACGATCACCGGGATATCACGGACATCATACAGATCGCGCTTGGCCTTGAGGAAACCGATGCCGTCGAGTTCGGGCATGGCCAGGTCGAGCAGGATAAGGTCCGGCGTAAACGTCTTCAGTTGCTCTAGCCCCAGTCGGCCATTGGCTGCCGTCTCGACGTCATAGCCGCTGGACGAGAGCACGATTTCCAGCAGGTCGCGGATATCGGCGTCGTCCTCGACGACCAGGATACGCTGAGATGCGGTTTGCAAGGTCATGGTCCGTGCCATTCCGTGGTAGGTTGTTATAAGTCGATAGCGCCTGAGTGTTGAAATCCGGTATCCAGACCGGCGAACCGCCGCGGCGCGTCAGACGCGTTGGGGACCTGCATCAGTGTGAACCAGTAGCCCGTCAGGCTTTCGATCATGGCCGCGTAGGCTTCGATGGTATCGGGCTTGGTCAGGTACCCCGCGGCAAAGGCGTCATAGGCCGCCGCGATATCCTGCGCGGCCTGCGAACTCGACAGGACGATACATGGGATGCGGCGGAAACGCTGATCACGCTTCAAGGCGCGGACGAGCTCGACGCCATCGATGCCTGGCAGGTTCAGGTCGGTGACGATCAGGTCCGGCAACGGGTCATTGCCCGTGCCATCGGCTTGCTGCAGGAGGATAAGCGCTGCTTCAGCCGTGTGCGCGACGGTCAGGACAGCGTCGGGACAGGCCCGCAAGAACATCCGGCGAAACAGGGTGATGTCGCCTTCGCTGTCCTCCACCAACAAGACCCGGGCCGCCCGCCCACTTTCCGCCAGCTTACTCATGGGTATGCAACTTTCGATACGAATGGCGCAGGGCGCCATGACTGGATACACCGCGCATGCAATCTGCGCTTGTGCCGACTATCGCCGGGAATCGGTAAATGTCGATGAAATCAATTGTCACGCTTCTGACACAAGCCCGGGCAGCGTCTCTCGCCGGCCCAGATCGGAAGAGTTGCATCGTCCGGCTTTGGACAGCGCGGACAACTGCGATTGGAATGTACGGTGATCGAACGAAAAACACGCAAGATTCAGCCTGTTGCCGCTGGTGTTCCCGTAGCGTAAGCTGGGCGTAGATGCGTCGAGACGTGGGCGTCCGATGTCGTCAAATGAAAAGAAGAGTCGCCACGCCGGCGCCGCTGGCTTGCGGACAGGCGCTCAAGGCGCGGGAACCTGGGTTAAAATGGAAAAGGGCATGACAATGCGCGTTCGGCGAATCCTTACTTTGTTCACCGTTATATCGGGTCTTGCCATCGCCATGGCCCCGGCCGGAGCAGCGCGTGCCGAAGACACGGCGGGCGCCGTCCGCGTCGAGCGCCTGAAGGTCCACAGCCGCGCATTGGAAGGAAATCTGGAAGGCGAAACACCCGACCGCGATGTCATCGTCTATTTGCCCGCCGACTACGCCACCAGCGGCCGCCGCTATCCGGTCGTCTATGCCCTGCACGGCTACGGCCTGACCGCCGACGGTTTCGCGGGTCTCCTGCAAAGCCCGCGCACCATCGACGCGGCGAATGCCGGACACGTACCCGGTATGATCCTTGTCCTGCCGGATACGCAAACTCTGCACAACGGTTCCATGTACTCGAGCTCGGTGACCATCGGCGACTGGGAGGGGTTCATCACGCGCGACCTGGTGGCCCATATCGACAGCCATTACCGGACGATCGCGGATCGGAAGAGCCGCGGCCTGGCCGGCCATTCGATGGGGGGATACGGCGCCGCGCGCCTGGGCATGAAGTATCCCGACGTGTTCAGCGCGCTCTATATCATGAGCCCCTGCTGCCTGTCGGCGCGGGGTGCGCCGCCGGCGCCGGCGGCCGCGATTGTCGAAGGCGTCAAGACACCCGAAGAGGCCGCGAAGCTGGACTTCCTGCCGCGCGCCACATTCGCCGTCGCCGCGGCCTGGTCGCCCAATCCAAACAAGCCTCCCCTCTTCGTCGACCTGCCGACCGTCAATGGCGTCCCGGACCCATCCGTCCTGGCGCGCTGGGCGGCGAACGCGCCTCTGTCGATGGTCGACCAGAACATCTTCAATCTGCGCCGATACACCGCCATCGCCATCGACGTCGGCGATCAGGACGGCTTGCGAGTCGACGCAGCGGAACTGCACAAGCGCATGCGCGAGTCCGGAGTGCCCAACAGTTTCGAAATATATGCCGGCGACCACGGCAACCGCGTCGCGGAGCGGTTCGAGAAGAACGTCCTGCCCTTCTTCGCCCGCACCCTGACGTTCGACGGCCCGCCCGCCAAGCCGTAACCCCAGGCATGAGGCGTTCGGCCGAACGCCATCATGCTCCGGCTTTTTTGCCACCATACCTGGCGCGAAACCGCTGCGCTCGTTTCGATATATCGCCAACGCCATCCCGTCGTCACCCGTCCGGCCCCTGAACCCAGCCGCGCGGTGAAGACTGGACGCACCGCCAGGGGGCGGAACGGGTCCCTGGCGGTGTGCTGTCCTGTTGTGGCAAAGGCGTCCTGTCGTCGTGAAATATCAACAAATGGTAACGCTCACAGACAAGTGATTGTCAGGCCAAATAAGGCGTTATTTGGCTAGACCAATCACTAAATGGAAGCCATCAACAAGCCTCGCCAGCTACAAAACACTACAAACATATTATATATCCATTGCTTATATACATTTTAATTAGCAAGCAACCATGCCTATGCGCGCGCCTACACTCCGCATGTGTAAAATGCGCAACACCAGAAGCACATTGGTCAGGCCAGATTGACCTGACTTAATCTCTGTAATAAGCAGACCATTGTGACCCTCCAAAGCCGGGAGTTGTCGCCATCATAAAACACAATGAGGTCAACCAAACCTCAGTAGGGAGTCATACATGTCCAATTCAAATCCCCGCGCGCATTCCATCAAGGCCGTCCTGATGGGCGCGACCATCCTGACAGGCCTGCCGTTCGCGGCCGCGCACGCCCAGGATACCGAAAGCGCGCCCGCCGCCGACACCGATGTCGTCGTCGTCACGGGCTATCGCGCGTCGCTCAGAAGCGCTACGGCCGCCAAGAAGACAGCGACCAACTTCACAGAAACCATCTTCTCCGAAGACCTCGGCAAGTTCCCCGACCTGAACATGGCCGAATCGATGCAGCGCGTGCCGGGCATGGTCGTGCAGCGCGACGCCCTGACCGGCGAAGGCACGCAGATCTCGGTCCGCGCCTTGCCGCCCAGCTTCACCCAGGTAACGATGAACGGCAACCGCGTCATGGTCGCGTCGGACTTCGGCTTCACCGGGTCCTCACCCAACCGCAGCGTCGACCTCGACATGTTCCCGACCGGCCTGTTCAACCGCGTCGACGTCTCCAAGACGCCGTCGGCCGAAACGCTCGAAGGCGGCATCGCCGGCACGGTCAACGTCCAGAACGCCCGCCCCTTTGACCGCAAGGGCACGCATGTCGTCCTGGCCGCCCAGGGCAACTACAACAGCAATGTCAAGGAATGGGCCCCGCGCTTCACGGCTGTCGCCTCGAAGACCTGGGACAGGTTCGGCGTCCTGGCCGGCTACACCCAGACCGACCGCAAGATCTATACCGCCGGTTTCGAAACCGTCGGCTGGGGCGACCCGAACCTGAGCAATTTCTGCACCGGCTGCGACCCGAATCTTCAAAACCCCAGCCCCGGCGTCATCGTGAACCCGGCGGGCTCCAACCAGTTCCGCTTCGGCAACACGATCTATAGCTACACCGGCAACGGCCTGACACCCGGCACCCTCGACATGGCTGGCCTTCTGGCGCTCAACCCAGGCCTGACCCAGGACCAGATCAAGGGCGCCATCCTGCCGCGCCTGGGGCGCAACTCGCTGCTTGACGGCGAAACGACCAACAAGGTCGGCCTGATCGCCCTCGAATACCGGCCCAGCGCCGACCTGCGCTTCACGCTGGATATCCTTGCCGGCGACGCTGAACGCGAAGCGCTCAGGACCAACATGATGTGGGCCGTACGCGGCACCGGTCCGGGCGACGATTATAACGGCGGCATGATTCCGATCGGCATGAAGGTCGATTCCAACAATGTCGTCACCTCGGGCACCTTCGCCAATTCCAGCTTCTTCCTGGAAAACAACTTCTATCTCGACAATACCCAGTACACGAGCGCGAACTTCGGCTTCGTCTGGTCGCCGGCCGACTCGTGGACCATCGACGGCCAGCTGGGCGCCATGTCGTCGGACTATGAGCGCCGCGTCCTGTTCCTGAAGTACCGTACGCCATTCCAGGTCGAGACGAACGCCACCTACACCAACGATTCCGGCAACGACATACCAACCATCAAGTCGAACCTGGACCTGAACAGCCCGACCCTCGGCTGGCGCGTGTTCACCGGCGGCCAGATGATCCTGCAACGCGACATGCGCCACGTCGATACCTCGGCGGCGCGCCTGAACTTCACCAAGACCCATGGCGACTGGACCTTCAAGGGCGGCTGGGCCATCGACAAGTTCCTGCGTGAGATGGATATCCGCGACAATTCGGCGGCCCTGCAGACGGCTTACGCGGCGGCCATCCCCGATGCCAGCCTGAGCCAGTACCTGGTGCCCATGTCGCAGTCCGTCTACGAAGGCAGCGGCGTGTCGGGCGCGGGCTTCGACCGGTGGGTCACGCCGGACTTCGACAAGGTGGCGGCGGCGATCAACTTCCAGGCGCTGGTCACCGCGCCCGGCAACGTAACGACCGGCAACACCACCAACGGCGCCGGATCGACCAATATCGAGGAAGAGATCAGCTCGGCTTACGCCATGGCCGCCTATAACGGCAACCTGTTCTCATTCCCCGTCCGCGCCAACTACGGCTACCGCTTCCAGACGACGGAACAGACGATCACCTCGCCATCGATCATCAACAACCAGGTCGTCTACATCACCACCGAGCGCAAGTATAAGGACGTCCTGCCCGCCTTCAACCTGGCGGTCGCCGCCACCGACAAGCTGAACCTGCGCCTCGCGGCGTCGAAGACCATGACCCGCGCCAATCCGGCCGACATGTCCTCGCAACTTGGCTTCAGCGATCCATCGGCCCAGAGCGCCAGCCAGGGCAATCCGAGCCTCAAGCCGTTCTATTCGAACAACTTCGATTTCGGCGGCGAGTACTATACCGGCAAGACCGGCTATATCGGCCTGACCTGGTTCAACAAGGAGATCGAGAACTTCACGGCCCGGGCCAATACGGTCGTGCCGTTCAGCACGCTCGGCATCGGTTATGCCAATCTGAACGCCACGCAGCAGACCTCGATGGCGGTCAATCTCGGCACGACGTCGGCGGCACTGCTGGCCAATCCGTCACTGGCCGACGCGGCGCCCATCAACCTTTCGACGCCGCAGAACTCCCAACTGAAACTGAATCTCAAGGGCCAGGAGTTCATCTGGGTCCAGCCGCTCGACAACCTGCTCGACGGCCTGGGCTACACCTTCAACTACACCACGTTCGACTACGACCAGCTGACCCTGGCGTTCGGCGTGCCGGACTATACCTATAACTTCACCGGCTATTACGAACGCGACGCTTACTCGTTCCGCCTGAGCTACGCCAAGGTCGGCAAGACGACCACCGGCCTGCGCCCACAGGCAAACAGCATGCCTTACGACATGTACGGCGATGAGCGTCACCAGCTCGACCTGTCGGCATCGTACAGGTTCAAGGCGTTCGGCTTCGACCAGAGCATCACGCTCGATGCGACCAACCTCGATAACCAGGGCTTCAAGAGCTATATCGGCTTCGAGAATGTTCCCTTCGGGTACCAGCGTCCGGGAACGACCATCCTTCTTGGCTGGCGCGCCCAGTACTAAGACTATAAACTGCGTTGAAAACAGAAACTCCCGGCCGTCCGGCCGGGAGTTTTTCCTTGTTATCGCCTTCGCCTGCGCTCAAACCCGCGGCCTGCGGCACATTACAGCACGAAGTCGCTCTCAGTCGGCACAGCCAAGGGATTCACCAGAAGGAGTTCCGCGTCCGCCACGCCGTCGCCGTTGACGTCGAGCGAAATGACGATGTCGCTGCCCACCACGGCGTAGCGGATCTGGCCCGCTGCCGTGAATGCCCCGGTGCCGACAAAGGTAAAGGCCTGGTCGCCCTCAACCGCCGTATTGGCGTCGATCTGCTGGAAATTGAAAATATCCACGCTGTCGAAATCGGTGACGGTATCGCGGCTTCCCGCGCCAAGTCCCATGCTGGCCAGGCTGTCGAACATGAATGTGTCCTGGCTGCGCTTGGTGGCGTCACCGGTCAGGATGTCGACGCCAAGGCCTCCGGCGAGCGTGTCATTGCCGTCGCCGCCCTGAAGGTTGTCATCGCCCAGCCCGCCTATCAGTGAGTCGTTACCAGAAAGCCCCATGAGGGTGTCGTTGCCGCCCGCGCCATCCAGGACATTCGCCGTCCCGTTGCCGGTGAGGCTGTTGGCGCCGTCCGACCCCGTGGCTCCGATCGCTCCCTTGCCGCCGATGATGATGGCTTCGACATTGTCCGGCAGCGTAAAGGCGACGGACGTAACGATGGTGTCAAAGCCGCCTTCGCTGGCCTCGGTGACCGTATCGCCCGCATCGACGTAGAAGGTGTCGTCTCCGGCGCCGCCAATCATCTGGTCGGTCCCCGAGCCGCCCTGCAGGGTGTCGTTTCCGTCGCCGCCATTCAGGGTGTCGTTGCCCGCCCCTCCCGTGATGCTGTCATTGCCGCCCACGCCCGACAGGAGATTGGCCCCATTGCCGCCGGTCATGGTGTTGCCCAGGTCGTTGCCCGTACCGTTGATATTGTCGTTGATGTCGACAATCAGATTTTCGACAAAGGCCGCCATCGTGTGGGTCGCACGGATATAGACGGTATCGACGCCCTCGTTCAAAACCTCGATGATCACGTCGCCGCTGTTGTCGACAACGTAGGAATCATTCCCGGCCTGCCCCGACAACGTGTCGGCGCCCGCGCCGCCATCGATCAGGTCGTTGCCGGTACCGCCGTTCAGCACGTCCGATCCGGCATCGCCGAAGACGTCGTCATTGCCCGCGCCGCCGTCGACCGTGTCGTTGTCGAGCCCGCCGGACAGGGCGTCATCGCCCGCGTCGCCGGTGATGCTGTCATTGCCGGCTTCGCCACGGACGATATCGTCGCCGTCCATGCCGGCCACGACGTCGTCACCGCCGCCGCTTTGTACGACATCAATCAGGAGGCCGCCGGTCAGGGTGTCGTTACCCGTGCCGCCCGACTGGATACTGATGCCGGACGGCGCGATACCCTCAGCCGCCAACACAGCGAGGGCCGCCGCTGTGCCTTGTAAAACACGGGCCGGCACGGTGAGGTGCGTGTCGTCCATCGTCTCGATGGCGGGACTGGTCGGCACGTAAAGAATGTGGCCGCCGGACGTCTCGGCGACACTAGCCTGGGCGGCGCGCAGTTCATCGGCATTGCCGCGCGTAAAGGCCAAACCGCTGATGACGATCCGGTCCGGGGCGATATCGCCGTCGAAACGGGCGAACAGGGATTTCAGCGCTTCGGCATAGGTCAACGGATTCGGGCGCGCGGCCGCGTCGGCCTCGCCCTGGTTCCACAAGAGCAGGCCCGCCTCGCCATTGCTGGCCGCCATGACCTGGTCGATCGTGTTCTGGTACAGGCTGCCCGTGCCGGTCGCCATCCAGTAGGGCACATTGGCGGCCGGTAGCAGCTTGGTGCCGCCGACGGCGCCAGTGACATAAGCGATTGGCAAACCGGGTTCGGCCAGGCGCAGGGTTTCGGCGAAGGCGAGCGCGCCCGCGCCGGTCGCACTGATCCATTTTCCGGCCGGATTATCGGACGTCACCGACCATTGATAGATGCCTGTCTCCGCAGGGTGGGAATTGCCGGCATAGGTGAACCAGCCTTCCATGTTGGATTGTCCGGCCGCCACCACGACTTCGCCGATTGCCAGCGGCCGCGTCGTGGTGACGCCGCCGGTCACGGTTTCGAGCACGTAACCTTCGCCCTGGGGGATATCCAGGAGCACGCCGTCCGTGGTCCAGTCGGCGACCACACTGCCATCCTTGGTGACACGCGCCATATCGGCCGCGACGTAAAACGAACCGGACGTGCCGTCACGCTGCACGAAGACCAGGGCATTCGCGGCCGCGGTGTCGCGATAGGGCGAAGGATCGGCGGCCGATGCCTGGACGTCGATGGTGATCGTGGCCTCGGTGACGCCGTCGTGACCGTCGTCCACAAGTATGGTGAAGCTGTCCTGGCCGCTGTACCCCACGTCCGGCGCATAAATATAGGTCCCGTCGGCCGCCAGTTTCAGCGTGCCGTGGGCGGGGCCGGCATCGACGCTGAACACCACGGTGTCGCCTTCGGCGTCGGTCGCCGTCAGCTTGCCGGAGACGATGTCGTTGGTCCTTGTCGTCACCGCCGTACTGCCGACGACCGGAGCGTTGTTCGTCCCGCCGAAGGTGATGGTCCGGGTGGCGGCGACGCTGCCGCCCTGCCCGTCATCGACGCTGTAGCTGAGCGTGACGACGCCGCTATATCCCGCTTCGGGCGTCAGCGAATAACCGCCATCGACGGCGGTCAGCGTGCCGTGGTCGACGCTGATGCCGGTAATGGACAGGGTGTCGCCGTCGGCGTCACTGAAGCCCTGGAGCAGCTTGGCGGTGGTCACGGCGTAGTCCGTATCGGGCACGCCACGCGCCATGGGCGTCTGGGTCCCGGACAGGACCGGAGCGTCATTGACGCCGTCGAAGGTTATGGTGCGGGTGGCCGCGACACTGCCGCCGTGGCCATCGTCCACCCTGTAGCTGAGGGTGACAGGCCCGGCATAGTCCGCGTCCGGCGTCAGTGTCCATGCGCCACCGCCGAGGCTTGTCACGCTGCCGTGGCTGACGGTGAGGTCTGTGATGGCAAGCGCGTCGCCGTCGGCGTCGCTGAAGCCGTCGAGCAGCATGGCAGCCGTGACGGCATAGTCCTGGTCTTCCGTGCCGGCGGCAAGGGGCGTCTGGCTGCCGGACAGTACGGGCGCGTTATTGGGCGACGCCGGCGTGACAAACAAATAATCGCCCGCGACCAGGACGGCGCCGGCATAGGCCACCTTCAGCTGCGCGGTGAAGGCGCCGTCGCGGATTTCATAGATATGATCGTTGCCGCTCTGGCGGATAAAGGCCAGGGTCGCGCCCGCGCCGAAACCCGAAAGGTGAAGCACGTCGCCGCCCGCGACGGCGCCATCGCCCGCGCCGTTGAAATCAAGGATGTTCTCAACGCTTCCAGAGGCCAGGTCGGTCTTGTTGATGACGTAGATGTCCGCGCCCGCGCCGCCGCTCAACGTATCGACACCGGCGCCGCCGGTCACGATATCGTCGCCATCGTTGCCGTACACCTTATCGTTGCCGCTGCCGCCGGTCACCGTGTCGTTGCCCGCCCGCCCCTGGATCTGATAGGGGGTGGTCGCCGCCGAGACATCGAGAAGATCGTTGCCGTTGCCGCCATTAAGATAGGTGGTGCCGACCGGCACGGCCTGGACGGTCACATTGACCGCGCCCAGGACGCTGACCACCCCGTCGCTCAGGGAGTAGCTGAACGTGTCGGCTCCAGCATAGCCAGCCGCCGGCGTATAGGTAATGAAATCGTCGGCATAATTGGTGGGCGTGCCGTTGGTATTCAAGGTCAGCGTGCCGTGCGCCGCCGTACCGACGGCGGTGATTTGCAACGCGTTGCCATCCGCATCGCTGTCGTTCGCCAGAAGCGAAGCCGCCGTCAGCGTAATGGTGCGCGGGCCGGACGCCAGGACTGTCGCCGCGTCGGTGCCGGCCACCGGCGCGTCGTTGACCGGGGAGATGTCCAGCGTGCGGCTGGCGGCCACGGCCGCGCCATAGATGTCGACGACATTATAGCTCAGGGTCAGCGTGCCGGACGTGTTCGCGGCCGGTGTCACGGTCCAGGTGCCGTTGCCGTTATTGGTCAAAGTGCCGCCGCTGACGCTGAGGCCGGTTACCGACAGGGCGTCACCGTCGGCGTCGCTGTAGCCTTCCAGCAGATTGGCGGCACTGACGATATAGGGCGTATCCTCGGCGCCGGCGGCCAGCGGCGTCTGTGCCCCCGAAAGGACCGGCGCATGATTGACGGGAATGATGTTGAGCGTCCGGCCGGCGGCCACGGCCGCGCCATGCGTGTCGACGACACTGTAGCTGAGCGTCAGCTGACCCGTGTGGTTCGCCGGCGGCGTCACCGTCCAGGTGCCGTCGCCATTATCGGTCACCGTGCCGAGGCTGACGGTCACGCCGCTGACCGACAGGGCGTCGCCGTCCACGTCGCTGTGTCCCTCCAGCAAGTTCGCGAGGCTCAGGACATAGGCTGTGTCCACGGTTCCGGCGGCCAGCGGTGTCTGGGTGCCGGATAGGACAGGCGCGTCGTTAGCGGCAGCGAGCGTGAAGGCGCGGCTGGCAGCCACGGACGCGCCCAGGGCATCGATTACGTTGTAGCTGAGGGTCAGCACGCCATTGTCGTTCGCAAGCGGCGTCACCGTCCAGGTGCCGTCGCCATTGTCGGTGATTGAACCCCGGTTCACGCTTACATTGCCGATGGTCAGGGCGCCGCCTTCCGGGTCGCTGTAACCCTCAAGCAGGCTGGCGGTACTGACCACATAGGCCGTGTCTTCCGTGCCGCCGGCCAGAGGCGTCTGCGCGCCCGTAAGGACCGGGGCCTGGTTCAGAGGCACCACGTTCTCGAACACATAGTCGCCCGCCACCAAACGCACGGCGGCGTCATGCTTGACCGAAACCTCGGTGGAGACCGCGCCGTCGCTCAAAAGATAAATAAACTCGCTGCCGCTTTGGCGGACGAAGGTAAAGGTGGCGGCGGCGCTGAAGCCGCTTAACCGGAGGACGTCGCCACCCAGGCCGCCATTGCCCGCGCCGTCGAAATCGAGGATGGAGACCTTACCGGTGCCGAGGCTGGCGCTCCCGATGACGTAGGCGTCCGTGCCCGTGCCGCCGCTCAGGGTGTCCGTGCCGCCGCCAACCAGGATATCGTTGCCCTCGTTGCCATAAAGCTTGTCGGCGAAGCTGGTGCCGGTGATCGTATCGTCGCCGGCGCGTCCCTGTATCTGCATAGCGCCGGACGCACCCGACCCGTCGAGCAGGTCGTTGCCGTTGCCACCGTTCCAGTAGGTGATCGCCATGCGATGACTCCGTATTTGACCCCCAGGACGGCTATCCGCATGCTCTCGGGCCGCGACCTTGCTTCCGGGTAACTAAAACAATGCAGGCAACGCGAAGTTGCGGCGACCCTGGAACCTATTTGCGTGCCGGGATCGATAATTCAACAGAACTCGCTAAACGAGCGAAATGAAAGACAGGTGGTGTAACCGCACCGCATAATGAACGCGTCACGGTATCGGTGCCGGCCTGTACAACAAATGGTGTGTCCGAGCCGTTCTCTGCGTTTCTGGACACGGCTTGCAATCGTTAATACCGCCTTAACAAGGCTGCGCTGGCCTCCGCCTTCTGTCAATGGAAATTTCGCATTAGCGAGATGTATCCGCTCTTTACGACGCGACCCGCGTCCGCGGTGCAACAATGCCGTAAGACACACGGCCTTTGACGGGGATCAGAATCCAATCCTGATCCCCGTTTCGGGCTTGACGCGGCTTTCGGCGCGCAGGGCTTCGAGGGCCGCCTGGGCATCCTTGACGGCTGCGTGACGCAGCTGGCGCGCCACGACGGCGAAATCGCCGGGCGTCAGGTTGCGCAACTGCGTCAGTCCCGCCGGGGCCTCCATGCCGAAAAAGCGCTCAAAGGCGCGCTTCAGGCGCTCGGGTCCCAAGGGGCCCAGGTCCAGCTTGAACACGAACCGGCGCAGCGTCGCCGGATCGAGCCGGTCGGCATGGTTGGTCGCCGCCACCACCGGCAGGGGGTGACGGTCCAGCCAGGTCAGCATCTCGTTGACCTGGCCGACTTCCCACGAGGCGCGGGCGCGCGTCCGGTCGAACAGAAGCGAGTCCGCTTCGTCGAACAGCAACACGCCCTGCTCGCGCCGCGCCTCCTCGAAGGTGCGGGCGATACGCTGCTCGGTCTCGCCGACCCACTTCGACAAAAGGTCCGACGCCCGGCGCACCAGCAACGGCCGGTCGAGCATGCGCGCCAGGTGGTGCGCCAGCGCCGTCTTGCCGGTGCCGGGCGGGCCGGTCAGCAGCAGCGAGACGTCCAGAGCCCCAAGGTCGCGGATGTTGTCGAACAGCACGCCGATCGGACGGTCGGCTTCGTAGAGCCCGAAGTCGACCTCGCCGAAGCCCTGCGGCAGCACGTCTCCGCCGCGCAGGGACCGCACCAGCGAAGCCGCCGCCTGCGCACCGCAGTCGCTCTCCCCCGCCAGCCTTGCCGCGCGCACAGCGACGCGCAGCACGCTTGCGGTTTCCGGCGCCGCGTCGATCAGCTTGCCGACCGCATCCGACGGCTGCGCCCCCTCGTCCGCCGCGATCCGTTCCAGCATGCGGTGCGCGGCCCGGCGCGGCGGCAGGTCCAGCTTCAGGATAAAGCTCATCCGGCGCAGGATGGCGTCGTCGATATTGCCGACGGCATTGGTCACCCAGATGACCGGCGCCGCATTGGTTTCCAGCAGTCGGTTGACGAAGACCTTGGAGCCTTCGCGACGCGAAAACCAGTCACCGCCGGACCGCTGCGCCCCGCCGATCAGGTCTTCCATCTCGTCGAACAAAAGAACCGCGCCCGCCCGGTCGCCGAGGACGCGTTGCGCCAGCTGCAGCGCCGTGACGCGGTCGTCGCGCGTCGGCTCTTCACCGTCGTCGTCGACCTCGCCGATCCCGTGCAGCGGGCAACCGGCGGCCTGGGCCAGAACGCGCGCCAGCTCGGTCTTGCCGCTTCCGGGTGGTCCGTGAATCAGGATGTTGACGCCATGCGCGCGGTTGCGCGCCGCTCCCGCCAGCAGCCGCACCAGGAACGCAGCGTCCGCGACATGCTCAAAGTCCGCCAGGCCCAGCGCCGTCGACTGGCGCTGGCCCGCCAGAGCTTCGGCCAGGGCCTCAGGCGCCGGGTCGCGGTCCAGAATGCGCGACAGCGTCCAGGCAATATCGATCGGGGCGTCGTGGCGCGACCGGATTCCGAAGGAGATCAGGTTCAGCTTCAGCACCTCGCAGCGCCGCACGCGGGCACCGGCCTCAAGCGGCTCGGCGCCTGCCAGTTCGCCCAGCAGCGCGGGGAAGTCGCGCACGGCTTCGACCGTGCCGCCCAGCAGGTCGGCCAGGCGCGGCAGGCGATCACACGCGATCATCAGGGTCAGCAGCCTGGATTCGAATGGATCGAGGTGCAGCAGCCGGCCCAGTTCGTCGCTGAGGTCGAGCACGCGCGGACGCGGCTCGGCCGGCGACGGCGCGCTTTCGAGGGCGGCCAGGAATGCCGCCATATTGGGTTCTTTCTTGCCCTTTTTCAGTTCGCTCCATGGCTTGCCCAGCAGCCACAGGACGTGCGTCTCAGCCCAGGTCCTGAACCGGTGCGCAGGGGGAGAATCCGGCGCGATGTCGCGCGCGATCCGGAGCACCAGGCTCCGGACGATGTGATGTTCGTCCATTGTCTTATTCTTCGTCTTTTTCGGAAACATGCGCGCACGACGGCGCGCATCCCGCGATGGTTCATGTCTTGATTTCAGGAACCAGATTCGGCGGCGGCATCCCTGCCCCGCCCGGCTTTACGCCTAGACGAACGGCAGGATCGCAGCGGGCATCTGGCCCCAACAGCTATTCGATCCCAACAATCCATACTCTCCATGGCCGGCAATTCGCGGCATGGCGGACGCTATAGTTAATTCTGCAACGACAGGCAATAGGCCCGCGCACATGCCACACAATCGTTGCATGGATGTCACAACATGATGCGGCTCGCTTTGGCTCAGATTTCGATCCTTCAAGCCGGCTCTGCCATAAATCCTTAATAAATATACCTTTTCTGCATGCCGGAGCGGCGTACGGGCAATCGCTTTCTTACGCGGGCATGCATAGCCTTGGACGATGGACAACCCTAGCCGTCGTTGCTTACCATGAACAGCAAAGCGCCCCCCTCATCCGGCTGGATGCCGGCACCGGCAAAGGCACTGCCGAAGTTGAAAGACATTTTCGTCGCGCCCTGCGACTGCGCCGACATCGACGGCCCGCACTATCCAACCCCGGCGGAGCGCCTGGCCGACCTGGTCGTCCATATCATAGGCCTGCTGTTCGCGGTCGTGGCCGGCGGCGCTGCTGTGGCGATGGCCGTCAGCCACGGCGTCATAACCTTGAGCGCAGCCATCGCCGTCTACGCCCTGGGTCTGGTGGCCATGTTGTCGTTTTCGACCGCGTACAACTTCGCCCATCCGCGCTGGCAGCCGTTCCTGTTTCGCCTCGATCACGCCGGCATCTTCATCATGATCGCCGCCAGCTACACGCCCTTCACCACGCAGTTGCTGCATGGCGCGTGGGCGTGGGGCATGACCACAGCCGTGTGGACGATGGCCATTGTCGGCGTCCTGATCAAGCTGTGCCTGCCGCGCCTGGGCGAAACGGTGTCGACGGTCTTCTACCTCGCCATGGGCTGGCTGGTGGTCGTCGCCATCAAGCCGCTGGTCGAACAGGTGCCGCTGGTGCCGCTGCTCCTGCTGGCGGCGGGCGGTATCGTCTATACGGTCGGCGCCATCCTCTTCGTCTTCAACCGCTGCCGGTTCCGCCGCGCCATCTGGCATGGCCACGTTCTGGCGGGCGCGGTGACGCACTACGCCGCCATCGTTGTCGGCGTAGGGCTGATGGCCTGATCCCACCTCTCGCCGTCACTACGGGGAGAGGACGAGAGCCTAGAGCATGATGCGTTTAGGTCGAACCGCCATCATGCTCTAGGTTTTTGTTTTGACGCGATATTTTGCCAAAAACCGCTGCACACTTTTTGGCATATCGCTCTAGCTTTAGCGAAGGCGATCGGGTGAGGGGCTTGTGCAGCGCCCTCTATTTCTGCGGCGCCTTGGCGACCGCCGCTGTGACCTCCAGCCGTGCCCTCCACGGGTCAGCCTGCGGCTCTGCCCTTCCCTCGGCCGAGATATCCATCAACTGATCGCTGTTGGAATCATAGACCGGCCAGACCGGCAAGGGCTTGCCATCGGCGCCCTGCCCGTTCGGATCACCGGTCTTGGCGAAGTTCAGCCAGTAGGCGTGCGTGATCTTCGCCACAGCCTGGTCCTCAGCCGTCGCATCGGCATATCGCGCCGACACCGTATCCATGACGAACGGGATTTCCGTCGCGTGCGGCGCGCCAAAGGGCGAGGTCGCACGGCGCGGCGTCGCCGTCCACGAAAAGCGATAGTGATACGCGCTCAGGCCCTGCGCGGCCCAGTTCGCCGCCACGAAACGCGCGGGCTCGATATGGCCGCGGTCCATGCCGACCTCGGCATTAAGACGCCTGAGGTCCTTGGTGCCGTCCGGATCATAGGCGGCACGCGCCTCGGCCGCGCGTTCGCCGAACTGCGCGAACAGCTCCTCCTTCGATTTGGCGCCGGCGTCGCCGCTGTCGGCGCTGTTGGCCCCGATCATCAGCGGCACCTTCGCCTGACGCCCGGCCAGGTAGGTCACACCCGGCTCCTCAGCCACCAGCCGCCCGTCGATCATCGGCCCGCCTGCGTCATCCGACCGGTTGGCGAGATTCAAGCCGTCGGTGACCTTCTCTGCTGGCAAGTCGCGCAGGGCTTGAGCCGCCTCCGGTCCCGAACTGTTGACGCCCATGCGCGCAGCAAAGCGCACGCCCAGCGTCTCCGACGACGGCACGTCGGGGCGGTCCTCGCTGAGCAGACGCGGTCCCTTCGCCGCCCCCCGGCCGCCGCCCGACTGGACGATAGCGCGGTGGAAAAGGCCTTGCGCCTCCGGTGACCGCAGCAGGAAATGGACCGACGATCCGCCGGCCGATTCACCGAAGATGGTCACCTGGTCCGGATCGCCGCCAAAGGCCGCGATGTTGGCGCGCACCCATTTCAGCGCCGCGACCTGGTCCATATAGCCGTAATTGCCAAGCAGCCCCTTGTCGGCGTTTTCCGCCGTCAGCGCCGGATGGCCGAAAAAGCCGAAGCGGCCAAGGCGGTAGTTGAAGCTGACATAGATGACGCCGCCCTTCGCAAATGCCGAGCCGTCGTAGATATCGGGCGAGCTGCCGCCATTGACGAAGCCGCCGCCGTAGATCCACACCATGACCGGCAGCTTTTTGCCCTGTGATCCCACCGGACGCCAGACATTGACATAGAGGCAGTCCTCCGACGGCGTGGTCGTCAGCGGCGCGTCGTCGCGCGGAAACGGCTCCTGCATGCAGTCGGGGCCGAACGCTGTGGCAGGCCGCGCGCCTTTCCAATTTGCGGCCGGTTGCGGCGCGCGCCAGCGCAAGGTCCCGACCGGCGGCGCGGCGAACGGAATGCCCTTGAACACCTCGACGCCCCCTGAAGCCGCGCCTTCGACCTTGCCTGAGGCGGTCGTCACGACCGGCCCCGCCTGCACCAGGCCCGGCAGCATGAACGCGGCCACGGCAACGACAAATCCCTTCATCGCATCCTCCTCATCGTGTGCGGTCGTGTCGCGCCGCGCCTTGTAATCGATTACCGAGGGCTAGCAGATATCGCGGGAGGAGGAAAGGCCT